>NZ_JARRAG010000005.1 GCF_029589435.1 Paludisphaera mucosa
GCGAGCATCTCGCGCGCGCCGTCCTCGTCGGGGACCTCGACCGCCCGGCCGGCGTCGGCCTCCAGGCCGGCGAGCTCGGCGGCGACGGCCTCGCGCTCGCGCCGCAGCCCCTGCAACTTCGATTTGGACTCGCGGACGTCGCGGTCGCCGAGCCCGGGGTCGTCCATCAGGAATCCGATCCGCCGCGTCAGCGAGCCGTCCCGCGCCCGCAGCCCCGCGAGGCGGGCCGGGTCCGGGGCCTGCAGCGCGGCCGCCGCGGCGCGGCAGGCCGCCACGACCTCCGCCGCCAGGCCCTCGTCCCTCCGGAGCCGGCGGGCCAGGGCCGCGCAGGTCAGGGTCAGGGCCAGGCCCCGGTTGAGCACCGAGCAGAGGGGCTTCAGGGCCTTGCCCGTCGCCTGGCAGTCCTTGCAGATCATCATCTTGCCGTGGCCGCCGCCGGCGTACATCCTGCGGCCGTGCGCGGCGCAGAAGAAAAGGCCGGCCAGGGTCCTGGGCCGGGAGCGGCGGTCGCCGTCGCGGGGCTTGCGGCCGGCGGCGCGGCGGTCCCCTTCGCCGAGCCGGACCTGGGCCCGGAACCAGAGGTCGTCGGGGACGATCCGCAGGGGTTCCCACTGGGCCGACATCAGGGGCTCGTCCCTGCGGACCTGGACGACGTAGTCCTCCCGGCCCTTGTAGACGGACTGGTAGCGGCCGTATTCCCACGCCCCCCGGTATCGGCCGTTGGCCAGGAGCCGGCGGACCGACGCCTGGGACCAGCCGGCGACGAGCTTGGGGTTGAGGGGGGCCGTCGGCTCGTCGTTGAGGCGGCGCGCGACCTCGGCGATCGAGACGCCGTCGCGGGCGTACCATTCGAACGCCCGCGCCACCCAGGGGGCGGCCTCGGGGTCGACCTCGTAGCGGCGGGCGGGCAGTCCTTTCTTGGTGACCCGGCCCTCGATCGCGCGGCCGACGTAGCCGAAGCCCACCGCGCCGTGGACCAGGCCCAGCGCGAACAGGCCCTCCTGGCCGGCGCGGATGTGGCCGGAGGCCGCGGCGACGACGACCTCGTCGACCATGGAGTTGGCGTGCAGCATCAGCGACCAGCGTTCGCCGTCGGCCGTGTCGATGCCGCTCGAGGTGAAGACGCAGCGCACGCCGCGTTCGACGATCTCCTCGCGGACGAACTGCAGCGACCGGTAGGACCTGCGCGAGAGCCGGTTGGTGGCGAAGATGAGGACGACCTGCAAGGCGCCGCGCCGGGCAAGGAGGGCGCGGAGCCGGTCGAAGCCGGGGCGGCGGTCCTTGCAGCCCCGGACGGCGGCGTCGTAGCAGACGTGCTCCCGGGGCACGAAGACCTTGAGCTTGAGGGCCGCCTCGAGGACGGACCGGACCTGGTCGCCGATGCTGCCCTGGGTCCTGGTGGAATAGCGTGCGTAGATCGCGCCGACGAGCTCGCACTCGTCGCGGGGGAGCCGGCGGTGGGCGTCGGCGATCAGGCCGTCGATCTCGATCTCGAGCTCGACGTCGCGGGGGGCGGGGTGCCCGTCCGGGGATGCTGGGCGGCGCATGTCTCTTCTCCTTGGGGTCGGGCGGGTCCGTGCGCGTCCGGAAGGTGTCGCGCCCCGGAAATCGCCGAGCGGCGGGCCCGAGGCCCCGCCCGACGCGCCGATCTTCGCAGGGCGCGCGCAACGGTACGGGGCCCCGAGATCCGGATTCTCGGGGCCCCGCGGGATTCCGACCTTCGAGGGCGGGCGCGACGGGGCCGGGGGCCTCCCGGCGGGCGGGGGATCCGGCGTCAGGGGCGGGCGTCGGGGGGGGGCGTCGGGGTCGCGGGCCTACGCCTGAGGCGGGCGGAGGCCGCCTTGCGCCACTTGCGGACCCGATTCTCGTGGAGGGGGAGCGACCCGGCCAGGCCGCGGACGAGGTCGGCCACGAACCCCGAGGTCCGCCTCGCCGTCCGATAGCGCGCCGAGGCGACGCGCTCCCAGTGCAGGATCTCGAACATGCGCGCCAGCCCCGCGTGGCCGGGGGGGCCCGCGGCGGCGTCGGCGAGGCCGGAGGCGAGGGCCTGCGCCCGATGCGCCCGGCGGACGTCCCGGAGCAGACGCGCGTCGCCGTCGAGGTCGTGGTGGAACGGGATGAAGACGTGGACGCCGAGGGCGCGCGGGGCGGTCGACGCGGGCGGGGCGCCCGAGACGACGGGGCCCAGGGGCTCGGGCAGGTCCCACGTCGCGGCCCCCGCGAGCGCCCAGCGGTCGCAGAATCCGGCGAAGGCCGTCGCGAAGGCGCCCGCCGCCCCCGGCCCCGCGTCGAGGCCGTCGCGACGGATCGGGAGCCTGGGGCGGGCGTCTTCCGGCAGGGCGGCCCACCGAACCCGCTGGGCCTCGAAGTCGCGGACGAAGGCGGGGTCGGTGACCAGCCGCGCCGCGCAGGCCTTGAGGCGGAGGTCGGGGTCCCCGAGGCGGCGGCCGTCGGCCTCCGAGTCCCTCGATCGGACCGAGGCGCGGGCGGCCGGCTCGGCGGAGCCGGGGGCGAGGAATCGATAGGCGACGGGAGTCCCGTCGCGGTGGAAGCCCGGGGCGGAGGCGCGCCGGCACAGCCCTGCGAGCGCCCGTTCGGCCGCCCGGGCGGGGGCGTCGATGTGCTTGGCGGCCGCCAGCGTTTCGATCAGGCCCTCCGGGAGGCCGTACACGGGGCCCTCCCGGGGGAGCTTTTCCAGCCAGGGCGCATGGCGCTCGCAGAATCGGGCCCACGGGCTAGGATTCGAAGGGTCGGGGGCGGGGGGCCGCCGCGGGCGTCCCGGGGCCGGCTCATCCGGGGGGGCGGTGCTCATGGTCGGGAGTCCTCGCGGCCTCGGGCCCGCCGGCGGGGGGCCGGCCCCCCTCGCCGCGGCGTTCGAGCAGCCAGCGGCGGGCGAGGATCCGGCCCAGGAGCCCGACCAGGCGCTCGCGTCGCGGGTCGGCCGCGTCGGCCGGGCGGGGGGGGGCCGGCGGGGGCGCGGCGTCGGACGTCTCCGGGGCGTTCGTTTCGAAGGGGGATTCCATCGGGATTCTCCTCGGGGATGGGACGCCGCCCGCGCGGCCCGCGCCCCGGGCGGGGCGGTCCGGGTCGCGGGGCGGAGGCCTTCGCATGGATCCATGAAGACGACGCGGAAAGGACTGCGATCGAGCGGCGTCCGGCCGTCGCGGAGGATGACGCGCGGCGCGCCCGATCATGGGTGCGGCCGGGCCGGGCCGTCAAGCCCGGCCCGGGGGACGATCCGGACGCCGCGGGCGCGGGCCCTCAAGGGCCCGCGCCCGCGCGATTCTCCTTCGACGCCCGAGGAAGGCCGGGGGGCGTCACGACGCGACGGCGAGCCGGGCGGCGTCGGCCCCCTCCCCGGGCCCGAGCTCCGCGGCCCCGGCGGGCGCGGGGGCGGCGAGGCCTTCGAGGTCCCAGCCGCGGCGGTGCAGGTTTTCGAGCTCGGCCGCCGGGAACCAGGCCGGCCGCGGCTGGGTCGAGGCGACGATCGGCCGGAGGGGGTCGAGCAGGGCCGCCATGAGGTCGGCCGGCGCGTACGCGACCAGGGCCGAGAGCCGCCCGCGCATCGCCTCGCAGAGCGCGAGGCGGTCCCCGGGCGTGAACTCGGCGGCGTCGGCCAGCCGGGCCGCCGCGGCGTCGACCCGGGCGCGGTCGTCGCGGCGGTCGCGCGGCCCCAGCAGGCCGAATCGTTTGTAGATCTCGAGGGCCGGGTTCGGCGCCTCGAGCCCGCCCAGCCGCGCGGTCGCGGCGTAGACCGCCGCGCCGCCCGGGGGGCGGAGGGGCCGCCCGCCTTCCACGTCGATCGCGCCCGGGGCCCCCTCGGCGGACGAGGACAGGTACTCGACCGGATAGAGGAAGCGGTCCCGCCGGCCCGGGATCCGGAGCACCGCGGGGACGCCCTCCCAGGCCTCGCGGACCTGGGACGGGGCGGGATCGCCGCCGAAGGCCCGGGCGAGCCGCGCGGCGAACTCGGCCGACCGCCGGGGTCGGACGCGGGCCGCGTAGCCCAGGTACGTCCTGGGGATCGGCGGGGCCGCGGCCGGGGCCGAGGGCCGGCGGCGGGCGATCATGTCGGCGACGCGGCGGGCCAGGTCGCCCAGCGGCGAGTCGTCGGCCCGGAGGGAGGCCGGCGAGCGGTCGCGCAGGGAGAGGTCCCAGGCCCCCTGGACGTCGTCGGCCCCGAGCGCGACGACGCCGGCGTCGTCGACGCGGGGCTGCAGGCAGGCCAGGATCGGCCGGCCGCCGGCCTCGCGGACGAGCCAGAGCCGGAGGTCGGCCGCGCGTTCGAACGGGCCGCCGAAGCGGGGGGCGTCCCACCGCGTCCACACCGCGGCCGCGCGGCCGGCGGCCTTTTCGAACCAGCTGGGATCGGTGAAGCGGAAGTCGAAAAAGTCGCTGCGGATCCGGGTCTTGCGGGGCATCGTCGGGCCTTTCGTCGGTGGGTCGGGTCGTTCCGCGGCCGCTCGCTAAGCGGCTCCAGGTCTGTATGACGCGGATTCCGCCGCGATTCAGGCCCCGCGGAGCGGATTCGAGGCGCGATCAAGCCCGCCGAGCGTCGATACGGACCGGGGTCGCCCGATCGAGGTCGCGCCGGCCGCAGCGCGAATGCCGACCTTCGGACGCGGTCCGGAATCGGTGGATCCGCCGCCCCTTGAGCGTCCGTCCCCAAGGGTCGATTTGAATGTCGAGATACTCGGGCCGCCCTCGGTCGGGCCCGCCCCGGGATCGGTATCCGAGGCCGAGACGCCCGATTCGAAAGGCGCGGAAGGGGGGCGTGGAGAAGGCCGCGGGCGCCGCGAGTCGGGCGGCCCCGGCCACGACCCCGGGCGGGGAGTCGGCTCCCCGCGGCCTCCGACCCGGCTTTGAAGCGGCCGATGCCTACGGACCGGGCGGCGTCGAGGAAGGCGAGGCGCTCGGGCGTGGAGATCGCGTCGTCCCGTCCCGAGGCCGAGACGCCCGCACGCGGCATGTTCGACGAGGCGGCGTGGAGGAAGCCGGGCGGCCGACTCCGGCGTCCGGCGCGCCCGCCGACGCGATCCGGGGGCGGCTCGGCGATCCGCCCCGGGCCGGTCGGTCCCGGCCCCGACCTTTCGAGGAGGCGATCCGTGGACGGACGTACCACCCTGGAATACATCGTCGAGAACCGCTTCGCCCTGCTCGCCGACCTCGACCTGCGGCGGGCGATCGTCCGCGACCGCGTGCGCGGCGCGGCCGAGGGGGCTCGACGGGCCTGTACCTCTACGGCCGGCCGGGGACGGCCGAGACCTATATCGTGCGAAGCGTCCTCGAGGACGAGGTCCGCGAGATCTACACCTACCAGCGGGGGCATCTCAGGCCGCCGGGGCTGTTCGATCTGCTCGCCGAGCATCCCGACGAGGTGATCGTCCTGGACGACCTCGGCGCGGTCCTGAAGAGCCACGTGGCGCTGCAGATCCTCCCGGCCGCCCTGGAGCCGCCGACGTCCCGGGACCGCGTCCGGGCCGTGAAGCATCGCCGCCGGGGCGTTGAATCCAGGGTCGACTTCGGCGGATCGATCATCTGCATCTCCAACGTCGAGCTGCACGACGACGACCTGCCGGGGGCCTTCAAGAGCCGCGTCCAGACCCTGGACTACGACCCGAGCGACGCCCAGCTCGGGGCGCTGATGCTCGACGTCGCCTCCCGGGGCTGGCCGGCGCACCGGCCGGAGACGTCGCCCGAGAAGGCGCTGGAGGTGGCGGAGCACCTCATCGCCGAGATGATCCGGCTGGGCTGCCGCTTCGACGTGCGGCTGCTGGTCGGCAAGGCCCTGCCGGACTACCAGCAGTGGGCGGACGGCGAGGCCGAGAGCGATCGGCGGGACCTGGTCACGTCCTCCATCGGGGAGCGCCTGGGCGCCGTCCGGCGCGAGGCCGTGCCGGCCGCGACGCGCGAGGCCCGGATGGCGGAGGATCGCGCGGCCGCGCGGCGGATCTTCGAGGCCCATCCGAGTCGCGAAGGGCGGGCCGAGGCCTGGATCGCGCTGACCGGCAAGTCGGAGCGGGCGTATTACCGGCGCCTGGCGGAGACGAGTTGACGTTTTCCGGGGGCGTCAATCCGTCAAACCGTCGAAGCCCGCGCGACCCGAGGGGCGCGCGGAGCGGCCCGGGGGCCGAGGGAGGTTCGACTCGAAGCCCGCGCCGAAACGGGCGGCGCGTCCGCCGTACCGGCTCGCCGGCGCAGCGAATCACGGCACATCCCCGCCGCCGCCCGGTATGCGAGCGTGATGGAGCAGGAACTCGGAGGGCGGCCGCGGTACGGCGTCGTCGCGATTCGAGTCCGAGGCGCCGGCGGTCGTCCGGCGGATTCGCGAGCATGAGATGGGGCTCGACGACGGGCTTCCCGCCAGGCGATCCGTCTGGAAACGTCGGCCTGCGATCGGCGGGGGAACCGTCGGCGAACCGGCGCATGATCGGCTTCTCGACGCCCGTGCAAACGCCCGAGAAATCAAGAATCTCGTCGCGGCGGAGGGACCGCCGGGGCGGCAGAACGAGGCCGAAACCCTCCTGCTGGTGGGAACCCCAAGAAGACTCCGCGAACCGAGAGCGACCGACTCGTCTTCGGCCCGTACCGAGCCCCCCGATGCCGCGTCGGGAAGGCGCTGGAGTGCGAGGCCCGAGGACGCACCGTCGTCGTCGCCGGGATGAGCGACGCCCCCATTCAATGGCCCTACGCGAAAAAGCGAGGCAACCGCTCGCTCATCCTCTGCGGCGACCTGGTGAAGGCCGTCGGCTTGGAATCGAAGACGGCGATCGCCCACCATTGGGGCGTCTCCGTCACGACGGTCAGGCTCTGGCGTCCTGCTCTGGGGTGCCCGCCCAGACCGTCGGCTCCTTCAGGCTCAGGCGGCACTACATCACCATCGGAAGGGAAATCTCCCGCTCGCCGGAATCCCGGGCCAAGATGAGCGCCGCCCACGCCCATCGACAGCCGTGCCCCCAGTTCCACGCCGCGGCTTTGGAGGCGGCCAAACGGCCGAAGTCCGAAGCCTGGAAGAAAGCCCTGTCGGAGCGGATGAAACGGGAATGGGCCGAGGGGACTCGCCGCAACCCATTCGGCAGGAGCGGCGATGCCGAGTAATCACATGGCTTCGGAGGCGGCCGATTCGCAGCGGAATCGGCCAAGGGGTGAGACATGGCGAAACCGCATCCGGGGAACGGTTCGGGCAGGTTCGGGGTCGGCGTCCACGACATGGGGGGATGGGTCCAGGTGAAGGCCGACGGCCGTCCGGCCGGCCCGGATGAGCTGGCCGTGTATCTCTCGCACCGGCTCGCGGAGCGGTTCCGCGAGAACGCCCAGCTTCGACTCCTGTGCGTCGTGCCGGTCAGCAAAGACGGGACGACGGTCGAGCTCCACGCCTGGTACGAGCAACACGTCTTCCCGGATAAGAGCCCCCTGGCTCGCGGGCAATGAGAGCTTAGGAATCCGCCTCCTCCTGATGAACATTCCTCCTGACCAGGTTTTTCGTTTATTGCGATTATAGCTCGCGTGTGCTAGCCTGGAGGGAGTCGAGAAAGAACGGAGGGGATGATATGCAGCTGCTCAACGGCAACGAGGTGATAACGCCGAGCAAAGCCGACGCGGCACTCGCCGAGGAATCGGGGCGAAAGCTCGCGGCCCATCTGGACCGCGACGCCGAGCTTCGCTTGGAAGTGAAGGGGACGAAGGAGGAGTTGAAGCTCCCCGCGACCGCGTTGCGGCTCCTCGTGCGTGTCCTGGCCGAGCTGGGGCGGGGGAACGCCATCACGCTCACCCCGCTCCGCGCCGAGCTGACGACGCAGCAGGCGGCCGACCTCCTGAACGTCTCCCGACCGCACCTGGTGAAGCTCCTCGACGAGGGGGCGATGCCGTCCACGAAGGTCGGCAGCCACCGGCGGGTCCTGCTCACGAACCTCATGGCCTATCGGGAGGAGTGGCACGCGAAGCGGCATGCCACCCTGGACGAACTCGCGGCGTTGAGCCAAGACCTCGAGATGGGCTACTGACATCGTGGCCCCGAGAGTCCTTTACGACGCCTGCGTGCTCTATCCGGCACCGCTCCGCGACCTCCTCATGCGTCTCGCCCTTGCGAATCTGTTTCAGGCTCGCTGGACGGACGAAATCCATGACGAGTGGACGCGTAACGTGGCGGCAAACCGCCCCGACGTCTCGCCCGAGAGCCTGGCTCGCTGCCGCAGGCTGATGAACGAGCACGTCCCGGACAGCCTGGTGACGGGCTACGAGTCGCTCATCCAGAGTCTCAGCCTTCCCGACCCGGACGACAGGCATGTGCTCGCGGCGGCGATTCACGGAGGTGCCGGGCTCATCGTGACGTTCAACCTGAGCGACTTCCCGGCCTCGGCCCTCGGCGGCTATTCCATCGAGGCGATTCACCCCGACGAGTTCCTCGCGAACCTCTGGGGCGAGTTCCCGGAGGCGGTGCTCGATGCGGTGAGCCGCCAGCGTGCCGGCCTGAAGAACCCGCCGAGGTCGGCGGGCGAGCTGCTGGCCACGCTCGAACAGTGCGGCCTCGCCGAGACGGTCGCTCGGCTGCGTGCCCACGCGGAAGAGATTTGACGAACGGGCGAATCGTGCAGCAGCTTGCTGCACGAATTCGCTCGAAGCGAGTTCCAGCCCTCGAGACGCGAGGACGGGCGACGTCCGGGCGGAATCCTCGCCGCCGGGGCGTTTAGAACAGCCGTTTCTGCTTCAAGCGACCCCGGTCCCGCACCTCGAGCATGGCGGGTAGCGGAACGGGAAGGGGTGGGGACGTCACCGTGCCCGCGAGGACGACCGCCATCGGGGTCGGCTCGGTCGTCCCTCCCGAAGCGACGGGCTCGACCCGAGCCTCCGCCTCGTCCTCCGTCCCTCCCGGGACGACCACGCCCCGCCCCCGGATGCGGGCGGTGACGGGGCGTTCGCCGGTGGACGTCCTCACGCCCCGCGACGGCGGCGGGGTCGCGTCGAGGGATTGCGAATCCTTGAGGGCCTGCACCCGCTCGGCGAGTTCCCCGGCCGACGGCAGCGGCTCTGCATTCGGGTCGGGCGGGGTCCCCGCGAGGGCGACCTTGAGGAGGTCTCGGAGCCCGGCCAATTCGGCGAAATAGGCGTTGTGCCGGAACGGCCTGCCGAGCCGGTCTTGATAGTCGCGTCGTTGTCCCTCCGCGAGGGCCAACTCGCTTTGGGCCGAGGCCCTCTGGCCGTCGGTGCCGGACGCGAGGCGTTCCACGGCGTTCATCACGGCCCGCGGCCCGTGGGAGTCGCGGGAGAGGGAGGTATGCCGCACGGCGGCCCCTTCGAGGTAGACCTCGGGGCCGGACTCCGGGTGGACCACGAAGCCGAATTGCAATCCGCGGTAGACGCCGAGCGGGAAGCGGCGGGTCCGGGGGACGAGCTCGGGCGTCGAGTCGAGGCGACGCCCGAGCACGGCCTGGACTTCGTCGCGGCGGCACTCGCGGCCGTCGACGGTCACGGGGTCGTCAGCGTGCCTCGCCAGCGTGGCGAGGTCGGCCGTGAGGTCGGCGAGCCGCTTCGCATGCCGGGCGACGGCCTCGGGCAAGTCGCGGAGATTGCGGCGGGCCAGTAACTGCTCGTCGGCGTGGTGCTTCCGCAAGGTCGAGAGCCGCTGCAATTCGGCGTCCGCCTCGGCGAGCGTCAAGACGGCGGGATCCCCCGAGGCGATGGCCTTCACCTCGGCGTACGACGACTCCTGCCCGCCGACGTCCTCGGCCCGCCGTGTGCCCGACTCGCCCGTGACGACCTGGGCGATGAACCGGGCCTTGGTCTCCAGGGCCTGCCACATGTAGGCGTCGAACGAGCCCTCGGTCACGTACCGGAAGATTTGCACCTCCTCGTTCAGGTTGCCCTGCCGGAGAATCCGGACCTCCCGCTGCTCGACCTCGGCGGGCTTCCACGGGGCGTCTAGGTGGTGCAACGCGACGAGCCTCCGCTGGACGTTGGCGCCGGTCCCCATCTTCTGCGTGCTGCCTATCAGGACCCGCACCGAGCCGTTCCTGACCTTCCCGAAGAGGACCTGGGTCTTGGCGTCGGCGTCGCCGACGGCGGCCATCTGCTCACGCGGGACGCCGCAGGCCGCGAGCTTGGCGACGAGGTCGCCGTAGGCGGAATATCCCCACGGAGTCGGGTGGACCCCCATGTCGCAGAAGACGAGCTGCGTCCCCCGATTGTGTGCGGAGGCCCGCCAAATCGACTCGATGTTGGCGACCGCCGCGTTCACCTTCGAGGCCGGGAAATCCGGGGCCCGACTCGCGATGAGGCGGGCCTCCAAGGCGAGCTTCCGGCCGTCGGTCGTGATGGCCAGGGCGTTGTCCTCGCGGGGGTCGACCTTCTGCGAGCGGATCCGCTCGTAGCGGGCCACGAGGTGCTGCTGGATGCCCCGCTGCTCGTCGGACATCGGGCAGGCGACGATTTCGGCCTTGCCCCCCGCGAGCTGGGGGCGGGGGAGGTCGAGCCTCTCGGCCGTCTGCACGTCCGAGAACGCCCGGAACATCTGCTGGAGTTCCGGCAGGTTGATGAACCGGGCGAACCGGCTGCGGGGCCTCAGGCTCGCCCCGTCCGGGGATATCTCCATCACGTCGACGACCTCGCCGAACGTCGCGGCCCAGGCGTCGAAGTGCTCGATGCCCCGGCGTGAGAGCCCCTCGGGGTCGAGGAACCGCTGCATCGTGTACATCTCGACCATCGTGTTGCTGATGGGCGTGCCGGTGGCGAAGACGAGCCCGTGCCCGGGATGATTCTCGTGGAGGTATCGACCCTTCATGAAGAGGTCGAACGCCCGCTCGCTGCCGCCCGTCTGGATGCCCGCGACCCTCTCCATCTTGGTGGGGGTTTCGAGGTTCTTGAAGTAGTGGGCCTCGTCCACGAACAGGTTGTCGACGCCGAGCTCGTCGAAGACGAGCCCGTCGTCCTTCTTCCCCTCGGCGAGGAGTTCCTTGAGGCGGGCCTCGCGTCGGGCCTTCTGCTTCTCGACGGCCTTCGTCAAATTCCGGTTCCCTCGCGAGGCGTCGCCGCGGTCCGAGTCGCGAAGGAGCTGGTCGTACTCGGCGATTTGCTCGCGGAGGAACCGGGCCTGGTAACCCGTGACATCCCGATGCGTTCGAACGAGCTGTGGGTGACGATGACGCCATCCCACTCCCCGCTGGCCATCTTCGCGGTGAGCACCTTCCTCCGCTCGCGGGCGAGGTCGTCCTTCGCGGCGATGAGCAGCCGTGCGTTGGGGTAGAGCTGCATGAACTCGCGGGCGAACTGCTCCTTTGACGGTCAGCCGAAGTTCTTGAGAACGTCGTCGGCCGTGAGGATGCCGCTGATGCTGAAGAGTCGCTGCAAGCCGTCCGAACCCAGGGAGACCTGCAAGGGGTTGCGTAGTCTCGCGTCGACCATGGCCACCAATGCGGCAGCCTCCAAGAGGCAGACCTCGTTCGTGTCCGTCTCCATCTTGATGGAGCGGATGAGGTCGTCGTAGTCGTCCTTGAACCCGCTCGAAACGACGGCGTAGTAGATGTTCCGTAGGGTCTTCTTCCGCTTCAACTCGCGGCTCTGGGTCATGACGTACTCGCGGATGGCCCGGTCGTCGGTGCCCATGCTGTAGCCGTCTTCGCGGACCTTCGCATCCCAGAGGATGGCGTACGAGTTGTCGTGCTCCAACGCGAGCCCGTCCGGGACGCGACCGCTACCCTGGCCGAGGAGCTTCGTGTCGAAGCCCAGGACGGTGAACGCGGCATGGATGCTCTTCTCGAAAGCCCTCGGCAAACTGGTCCCAGAAGCTTTGGCCACGGCCTCCAAGCCGGGCTCGTTCCGAGCCATACTCGTGAGAATGGCTACGACCGGCGGGACGTAACTTTCGGGCAACCGGGAGGACGCCGCGGCGTCCTGCACGGTCGGTGGAATCGGCGGCGTTGGCGTCGGCCTTTCTCCGTCGCGGAGCGGCTTCGAGTCGCCGTAGGGGTTTCCGCCCTTGAACCAGAAGACGTGCTCGACCCCGTACAGGTCGAAGGGACGGCCCGAGGCCTGCGTAAACAGGGCGGCCAGCTCCTCCTGGATGTGCTTGTAGGCGAGGTAGTCCTCAGCCAACTCGTCGCTCGGCTGCCAAAGGTTCAGGTCGACCATCGTGTTGACGCTGTTCGTGTAGAAGACGGGCCATGTGGCACGGTCTTGGACCTGCCAGAAGTAGGACAGGAAGAAAGGGATGCTGCCGGGGTTCGGCCGCCCTTGCTTCGTCCCCCCGCTTTCGACGAACTCGTGCCCGATTCGCTTGACGTAGCTGTGGAACGTCTTGATGCGGCTTCGGGCAATCTCCTCGCCGGTGGGCAGGGCGATGGCGGCCTTGAGCTCCTGGTCGCACTCGGCCTCGTCGTCGGCCACGTTGACGACCATGTTGAAGAACATCTGGCCCTTGATGCCCTTGAAGCCCCAGAACTCGTTGCGTTTGTTGATGCCGTCTATCTTGGATTTGAACTCGGCCAGAGGGGTTCCCCCGGTGAGATAGCTCGCGACGAGGGGCTTGAGTTCGGCGTCAATCAGACGGGCCCGTTTCAGGTCGCGACCGCCCTGAGTCTCGAGGGGCGTTCGTCCGTCGGGGTTTCTTGGAGCGGAGAGGTACTCTCGCATGACCTCGACGGCTCGGTTGCTCTGTTCCGGCGTCAACATGGCTAGATTGCCTTGTTAGCGTTTGGAGGCTCTCCAGGGAGGCGACTTGGGCTTCCTGCTCGGCGATGAGCATACCCCCCTTCGATGAAAGGCCAGAAGAGTTCTGGTCTTTAGAGAGGTACGACGTCAAATGCTCGAGGCTTGTTTTGCTTGCCCGGCCCGATGTCGAATTCCACCATCGTGCCAACGGCGAGTGACTGGAGGTCGCCTATCAGGTTAGTAATATGGACAAATAAAAGTTCCGTTGCTTGGCCATCCTGTTCGATGAACCCGAAGGCTCTTTCGGCGTCCCACGACACGACCCGGCCGAACGGGCGGCCGTAACGAGAAGACGTGACTTGGCTCATCGGCTTCGAGAGCTTGGCCAATTGTTCTTCAAGCCGCGTCTGCACCGTGCCTTGAGAAGCGTATCGAGGATGGTCGGGAAGCCGCGTGTATTTGGCGTCCTCGGTCAGGAGATAGGAGACGAAAGCCTTCAGGGCTCGTCGTCGTGCGTAAGGCAGTTCCACTTTGATGAAGTCGCCGATTTCCCGATGCACCTCCTCGCTGAGAAGCGGAGTTACCTCCATCATCGCCTCGATGTAGATCCAATCGCCCAGGGCCCATGACAAGTGTTGACGGCCCGAAGGAGCTATCTCCAGCTTAGACGTCTTCTCAATCTTGGAAATCGTCGGGTCGTATCCGAGCACAAATCCGATTCTGAGCATGGCGGCCAGCAACTGCGTGACGGCTCGTTCGTCGAATCCCATGTCGAGGAAGAATTTCTTGATAGCTTCAAGCTCAACATATCTCGAGTCAGAACCGCTCAACTGAGAGCACGTATCCTCCAAGAACTTGAGGATTCGAAGCGCGAGCAGTGGCGAAGTATCGAGCTGGGATTCAAGGGCGAAGACGTTATGCACGAACTCGTTCACAGCTGACGATGGGTAGATGTCGTACTTGCCTCGGATGATGGCCGATTTGACGTTGTCCGGGTGCACTTCCATCGACGTATGAGTTATCGAAGCTGAAAGTAGTTCCTTAACCTTAATGTGCGATGACGTGATAATCCAGCGAGTCAATTCCAGGCAGCGGCGGATGTCCTGGTTCGCGAGGTTCCCTATCCATTTGGCGACCTCGCCGGTGTTGATGAAAACCGTCTGGACGCTGCTGGTGAACATCTCGAGGTTCTCGACCTCGAGCCTGTGCTTGTTCCAGAGATAGCCTGTCCCCTTGGTCGCCTTCTTCTCGGTCTGCGTTATCTCGCCGATATAGTCAACTCGCTTCTTTAAGACGACATCCGGCGACGGCGTGGGCAGGAAGAACGACTCGTAGAAGAACGAGTGAATTGCCCCTTGTCGTGTGAGCTGCCAGCTAGTTTTATCCGTGATAGGCACCAGCACGAGGCAAAGAATGTTCTCGTATATGGAGCGAGCGTACTGGAACACGCGGTCTTGGAAGTCGATGTCGAAGTGGTCCGTGTTGTCGAAGATGAGGCAGGGGGCTTTGCGGTCAGAATGGACAATCCGGTGGAGCAAGTTCTCGAGATACTCGTGGGGACGCTGTTCGCGGCGATTGTTTATGTGTTCGCCAAACTTGTCCCTGAACTGGTTATAATCCCGGGTGTAGAGGCCCTCGAACGGCCCGTCCCGCCACCGTTCATACTCCTCGTTATAGATTCCACGAAGCTGGTCGTACGTAGGGTGTTTATCGCCGAACACCGCCCGTTCGGTCTCAACGAGTAGGTGTTGGTCCAGCCACGCCACGACCGTCTTTTCTTCACCTTCACTCTTTGAAAGGTCGACCTTGATAATCCTACAGTCGTCCCGGATTTTGCTCGGCAGTATGTCTTTAAAGAACCTCTCGATGAACGTCGACTTACCGGCTCCCTTTGTGCCAACCAAGACGATGAACTCGCGACCCCCTCCCTTAACCCGTTCGACGGTCTTCGTTATCGCGTGAGTCTCGGCCCTCGAGTCGCTCGTCTTGATGGTCTGAACCTTGTTCCGCAACTCGGTCGAGATGCGAGCAATGCTCTCTTCCGCGTGGATGCTTTCGTCGGTCGTGACGAAGCATCGCCGCCTCATCTCGGCATCATCCTCGCCTTTCAGGTCGCGGAAGAAGAGCATCATAATCTTATCAATATCGTCGTAGAGCTTGTCGTACTCCGGGGTCGTCCGCGAATCAGGTTTCCGTATGGGCGAGCGGAAATTCGAGGGGCAGAGGGGCTGGTTTCCCGCCGCTTGGAATTCAGCTTTGTATCGAAGACCCCTCACGGCTTCATAGGAAAGAAGGTCATAGAATAGGGTGAAGCGAGTTCGGACGCTTTCCAGGCTGCCGAACACGCATGCCTGGCCTTCTTCCACGTCTCGGCCCTCGCTACCTCTTCCCCGGAATACAACCCATTGCCGGCCATTCGTTACACAGGCCAGTTCGGCACTCCGAAAGCCACAGTAGAGAATCGCCTGATTCAATCCCTCCTGGAAATCGGGGCTGCTGAAGACTGAGCCATTGAGTTTGAAGTATCGCCCTGCGTGGTCAGCTTTTATACCGAGGTCTCGCTCATCCCGTTTTGCCTCGATGACCAAGCGATTGAGGCCATCCGTCTTGCATAAATAATCAATAAACTTCTTGCCTGCATCGCTCTCAAGAAAAATGGCTTCACGCGGCCACCCGAGCACCTCGATGAAGACGCGGTCAATGAGTTTGAGGCGGACATCCGCTTCGGTAACGAGGGTGTCGACGTATCGCGGAAGCTCGTCGTCGACGATTGTTTGGAATTTCTCAAATGCGACGTCGATAGGCTCCATGAAAGCCTCGCTTGGGTAGGACGTGTGTTAAATCGCGATTCGCTCGACCTCGTCGAGCGTGATTTCGTCATCGGTCCGGTTGTAAAGCTCGGTCGTCTTCGTGCTCGCATGTCCGGCCATCTTCTGGGCCTTCTCGACCGTGCCGCCCCCGGCGATGTAAGCGGTGATGCCGGTCGCTCGGAACGAGTGGTTGCAGAGCTTGTGCGTGAGCCCCGCCGCGAGGGCCCTTCGCTTCACCATGTCCCAAGCGTTCTTCCTGCCGAGCGGCTTGACGGCGAGTCTCCCGGTCTTCCCCTTGGACGTGCGGAATAGCGGCCCGCTCCTGTCGCCCTCGATGCCCGCCGCCTGGATGTAGGCGTCGAGGTACTCCTCGGCCTTGTGGTGAACCGGCACTTCGAGGAACCGGCCGCCCTTCTCGTGGAGCCGCACCCGCCACTTCTTGCCGTTCGCGTAGTAATCGTCGACGGTCGTTCCCAGCACGGCACTGATGCGGCCGAACGAGAAGGTCATCAGAGCGATGAGGGCCCGGTCCCTGAGGTCGAGCAGCGTCGAGCCTTTGATGGAGTCGAGGAGCTTCCTTGCGTCGTCGGCCGCGAGGTAGGGGGTCTTTCCCCGCGTGACGACGTGCTTCGGGCCCCGGACGAATGGCACTTAGATTTTCACAAACGGTTCCCCCGCCGCAGGATAGGAAGCCACGGGCATTCTGGCTCTGATGAGGGCGTACAACCCTCACCGGCTCGGAGCCAGATTGATGTTCAACTACGCGCAGGGACGTCTTCGGCATCAGATCGACCTCCTCCGCCAACAGTTCGTCCAGGAAGGCGGACTCCCCTTCGCCGACGTCCTATCCGCCAGCGGCCTCGAGGAGGCCCTCCGTGAGATCGAGGCGACCTGGAATGACCGCATCTACGCCCCGTTGGTAACCCTCTGGGTGTTCATCGGACAGGTGCTCAACGCCGACCAGTCCTGCCGCGCCGCCGTCGCGCGGCTGATCGCCCACCGGGTCTCACAGGGGCTCGAGCCGTGCAGCTCCGAGACGGGGGCGTATTGCCAGGCGCGGAAGCGCCTGCCCGAGCGGTTCTTCGCCGCCGTGGCCCGCCTCGTGGGGCGGAACCTGGACGCGCGAGTCGACCCGCAGTGGCTTTGGAAGGGCCGCCGCGTCTGCCTGTTCGACGGCTCGACGGTCTCCATGCCCGACACCCCGGAGAACCGCCGGGAATACCCTCTGGCCTACAACCAAGTGCCCGGGACGAGCTTCGCCCCCGCCCGGATCGGGGCGATCATCTCGCTGTCCTGCGGCGCGATCCTCGACCTGGGCGTCTGCCGCTACGCCGGCAAGGGCCAGGGCGAGGTCAGCCTGCTGCGCCAGCTGTGGGACGTGCTCCGCCCCGGCGACGTGCTGCTGGGCGACCGCCTGATGTCGGGCTGGGTCGGAATGTACCTGCTCAAGCAACGCGGGGTCGACACCGTCAGCCGCCTGTCGGCGCACCGCCGGGCCGACTTCCGCAAGGGGACCCGCCTGGGCAAGGACGATCACGTGGTCGTGTGGAAGAAGCCGTCGTCGATCCGCTCGGTGGACCGGGCGACGTACAACGCGCTGCCCGAGGCGATCACCGTCCGCGAGGTTCGCTTCCGCGTAGTGCAGCCCGGGTTCCGGACGCGGTCGGTCGTCGTCGTGACGACCATCCTGGACCCCGGGCTGGCGAGTGCGGAGGAGCTGGCTTCGCTCTACCGGGCCAGGTGGAACAACGAGTTGGATTTGCGTTCGATCAAAATCACCTTGCAGATGGATGTTTTGCGGTGCAAGACGCCGGAGCTGGTGCGCAAGGAGATCTGGGCCCACGTCCTGGCGTACAACCTGATCCGCACGGTGATGGCACAGGCGGCGACCATCGAAAATGTGGAACCTCGCTCGATCAGCTTCAAAGCGACGCTCCAGGTTCTCGAAGCGTTCCGGCCGCTGATCGCCTACCGGGCGCACAGCGGTGCGGACGACCAAGAGGAACTCTACGAGCAACTGCTCGGGGCCATCGCCGTGCATCGCGTGGCCGACCGGCCCGACCGGTTCGAGCCCCGCATGACCAGGAAGGGGCCGAGAGGGTATGAGGAATTGAAGCGGCCGCGAAGGGAGATCAAACTCCATATGCTCAAACGAGCTAGCAAAATCTAAGTGCCATTCGGCCCCGGACCGATGCGGCCGGGTTCGTTGGAATCACCTGGCCGGTCACCATCCAGTCGAGGAGCATCTTGATGGCGGCCAGGTGCTGCTTCACGGTCGGGGCCTCACGCAGCTCGGAGAGCTGCTCGATGTAGGCCGCGACGGCGACGGGCTCGATGGTCTGGAGCGTGAGGCGTCGCTCTTCGCACCAGCGGAGGAACTGGGCGGTCGCGTGGGCGTAGGCGGCCCGCGTGTTCTTGTTCCTGATTTGGGCGGTGAAGAACTCGACGAAGCGTCTCCCGGCCCGGTCGCCCTCCTGGGCGATGAGGGCGGGGAGGACTATCCTGCGGTTGTCGGCTCGGGCGAGGTCACACATCATCGTCGGCCTCGGCTGCACTCCCTTCGAAGTCCGCGACCGGCGTGAGCTGGAAGCGGTTCGTGATGAGGTGCGTGAGGCTCATCGCGAGGAACTGCTCGTAGCTCGCCCCCAACTCCTTCGCCTCGGCCGTGAGCCGCTCTCGAGACTCGGGCTCCAGGGCGATGACCAGGAACTCGCTAATCAAGTCGGCCAACTCATGCGTCGGGTCGCCCATCGGGACGGGCTCGGGGGCTTCATCGTCGTCGGGGTGGTCCATGCTCGTCCTTTGGCGTTCGACTGCATGCACTCTATGGTTCGGTTCCGACCCGGCATGCACGCATGTTTTAGCACAGGGTTCACAGGACATAAAGGGCGTTATGTCTTGCAATCAGACTGGGGTAAGGGGGCGTCGCTCCCGCCGGCCGACTGACTGCACTTAGCGCTCGACGGCGTCCGGACGCTCGAATTCCGGTCGTCCTCCCGAAAAGAATGGAACCGCGGGCGGGCCTCGTGGGCATGAGAGGGCGTCACGACGAGATTCCTGGAGGCGGGACATGGCCGGCGGGGGAAGGGCATCGATCGAAGGGGCCGTGCGGACGTTGTGGACGACCGGCGCGACGGCGGGGGTCGACGACGGCGCCTTGCTGTCCCGGTTCGCGGCCGGACGCGGCGAGGCGGCGGAGGAGGCGTTCCGCATCCTCGTGGAGAGGCACGGCCCGATGGTCCTCGACGTCTGCCGGCGGGCCGTCGGCGACCGTCAGCACGCGGAGGACGCCGCCCAGGCGGTCTTCCTGACGCTCGCCCGCAAGGCGGCGTCGGTCCGGGTGGACGGCACGCTCGCCCCGTGGCTCCACGGCACGGCCCGACGCGTCGCGGCCAGGGCCCGCTCGCGGTCGGCGGCCAGGCGTTCGGCCGAGGCGCGGGCGATCGCCGGGTCCGCGTCGCGGAGGCCCGCCGCGGCCGAGGAGGCGCCGCCGGCCGGCGACTGGGAGGCCGTGCACGACGAGGTCGACCGGCTGGCGGAGAAGTATCGGGCGCCGGTCGTCCTCTGCTGCCTGCAGGGGCGGACGTACGAGGAGGCGGCGGCGCGGATCGGCTGCCCGGTGGGGACGGTCCGCGTGCGGCTCTCCCGCGCCCGCGACCGCCTCCGCGACCGACTGGCCCGCCGCGGGTTCGGCCCGGAGCGGCTCGCCGCCGTCGGCTGGCTCGCACCCCATGCGGATCTATTGCTGGCGAGGGCCGCCGCCCCCCTCGTCGAGGCGTCGCCGGCCTGGGCGGCGGCGACGGCCGGCGCGGCCCTCGCGCTGGCCGAGGGGAGGGCGGGGTCGGGGTTGGTCTCGGCGACCGCGTTCGAACTTTACAAGGGTATGGCGAGGACTATGACGATGCAGGGATTCCAGATCGCGGCGGCCTGGACGCTTGCCGCCGGGATGACGACGGTGGGCGCGATCGCATTCTCCGCGACGGGCCTCGGGCCGGGGGGGCCGCCCGACCGCCCGGCCCGACAGGACGCCCCGCCGGCCGAGGTCCCGACGAAGGCCCCGGAGAAGCCGGCCGACCCGCTCACGGAGGCGCCCGAGGCGCTGGAGCGGCGGATCGACGACGTGCGGGGGCGGATCCTCGCCGCGGCCAGGGCGCGGCTGGATGCCCAGCGCAATTACTACAACCAGGGCCGCATCACGATCGATCGTTTCCTCGACGCGTCCCAGAACCTCATGGTCGCCGAGACGGCCGTCGCCGAGGACGACTCCGCACGGGTCGCGGCCGCCCAGGGACATCTCGACCGGATCGTCGAGATCATGGGCCGGGAGGAGGCCCGATTGAAGTCGGGCCGGGGCACGGCCGCCGACGTGACCGAGGCCCGGGCGTCCCTGGAGAACGCGACCTTGCTCTACCTCGACGCCGTGCGGACGGCCCGCCGGCTCCGCGAGGCCGACGACCTCCGCCGCCGCGTCGAGGCGCTGGAGAAGCGACTGGACGAGCCCCTCTTGAAGCCCGACCGCCCGACGTCGGGGCCGCCGTCGCCGTGACCGTCCGCGTCCCCCGGGCGGCCTCTGTATCGCGTTCCTCGTCCTCTGACCTTCGCAAACCCTCCGAACCAAGATCGGCGTCGGCCTGAGACGTCCGCGGCCTGAAGGCCATGCGAGGCCACCGTAGTCGTGGGTCCGATAAGCCGCCTTTATGTTCGCTTCGATGTCTTGAAGCCGAAGCGAGTTTTGTGCAGGGCGTCGACTTCGTCCTGCACGGGAGTCCGGGATGGCCTTTATGTCGACTCAGTTGTCCCGGTGACTCGCGTGGCACGATTTGCAACTTTTCCCCGCCGCGGCGAAAGAAGCTTCGAGCCCCCTGAGAGAGTCGGGCGAGCGTTGTCGGCCGTGCTTCGACATCGACTCGTAGAGGCCGTTCGCGAGATTCTCGGCCGATGCCATCTGCTTGAGGAACTCCTCGCCCTTGGCTTTCGACTCGGGGAGGCGAGACGACTCGCGATACAGCTCCAGCAGTTGCAAGGCCTCGGCCGTCGGGTCGACGTTCGGACGGTCGACGGGCGGCTTGAACCCCGCCTTCTGGATGGCCTTGAGGGCGTCCCATCGCTGGTCGACCTTGACCATCATCTCGACCAGGGCGGGGACTTCCGAACGCTCGGGCGGTTCGTCGGCCCCGGCAGCCTGCAACTCCTCCGTCGTGGGCGGGACGAAATCCCGGACCGAGGCGTGTAGGCCGCGATAATCGGCCGAGGTCCCCGCGACCTTCAGCCAGTCGGCCGCACGCTCCTTGCTCCACCCTTCCGACGCCATGCCGCAGACGGCCGCCGACGCCGGGCCGCGATGGATGCCGTGATGGCAATGCACGTAGACCGGGCCGGGCAGGACCTTCAACGCCTTGACCATCCGCACCGCCTGGACTCGGGGCACGCCGTCGTACCCGATGGGGAGGTGGACGTAACGCATGCCGAGTCCCTTCGCGGTCTCAACGTCCGGCGTGACGCCGTCGACGCTGATGATGGTCTTGATGCCCAGATTCTTGAGGGCCGTCAGGGCCGCGACGCCGTGCGGGTCGCCGCCGCTGAAGAGGTTCGGGCTCAAGCGGAAGGCGTTCTCGACGCCCCGGATTTCAAGCCGCTCAGGTCGTCCTCCCGGCGTCGGCTCCTGGCCATGAGCCGAGAAGAGGATGAGGATGCCGCCGAGGAGCGGCGTGAACACCCGGAGGATGACCTCGAGGGCGTGCGTTTTCGGATTCATCGCCCCGTCGCTCCCGTCGGGTGAGGACTCGGCTCAGTAGCTGTCGGAGCTGACGACCTCGCCGCCCGCCCTCGTCCCCAGGGCACGCCAGGTCGCCATCGCGATGCTGCCCTTCGTGAACCGGACCGAGCCGTCGAGCATCAACGTGTTGACCCCGCCGGGGTGATAGCTCCGAGACGTGACCACCAAGTAGGTCTGCAACGTGTCCGACGTCCCCAATCGGGCGGACGTGAAGTCGATGTCGTACTGCCGGCCGCCGTTGACGTACGGGATGACGGTGTTGGGCGAGAAGCCCGAGCTGAAGCCCGAGTGGAGGATGTGGCCGCTGACCCACTCGGTGTGGCTCCATTGGGCGTCGAACGTCCCGGGGTAGACCCCCAGCTCGTTCGGAGAGACCGGCGGCGGAACGCCGACGCCCGTCGGCTGGCCGCCGTCGTGCAAGGCGGGCTGGTACGCCTTGACCTCGGAGAAGGAGATGGTGTTCGAGAGGCCGTCGGTGACGCCCGCCAGGCGGATGTTCGCGTTGATGCCGTAAGCCCCGTCCCCGAATTGCCGCGTGGTCGGGTCCCATACCAGCCACGTCCCGGTGCAGATTCCGTAGTTGAGCGGGTAGTTGGTGAAAGTCGGCGTGACCTTGGGCTGGTCGCGGATTTCGCTCGGGCACAGGAGCATGGAGACCCGGGTCTGGGCGATGGTCACCTGGATGTTGAAGGGGATGTCGTAGTTCAGGCTGTTGTGGAGCGTCGACTGCTCGACGAACGGCAAGAGTCGGGCCTGGACGGAGTAGGACGGCATTGGCGCCAGCTGGCCGGGCTTGAAGCAGCCGGCCGGGGGCAGCATGGAGTGGGCGGACTCGTAGTTGTGAACGGCGAGGCCGAGCTGCTTGAGGTTGTTGGTGCACTGGATGCGACGGGCCGCTTCGCGGGCCGCCTGCACGGCGGGGAGCAGGAGGGCGATGAGCACCGCGATGATGGCGATGACCACCAGCAGCTCAATCAGGGTGAATCCACGGCGGTCGATTGGGCCCATGGTGCGGTCCTATCTGGCTGATGAACGGGAAAGCACCGGAAGTCCCGATTTGATGCGGCCCTCCATCATCCCGGGCGGTCGGCGGAGAATCAATACGACGTTTGTAAGATTAAGGTGTCTTGCGGACGCGGGCCCGACGCGGCGGCACGCCCCCGGTTACGTCTCTGCCCTCGGGAACGCCCTCGCCAACAGAGAGGCTAAGGCGAACACCACAAGGGTCCCCGCGACTCCCGCGAGGGCGGTCGCCGCCTTGACGTGGTTCACCCCGGGAATCGGCAGCTGATAATCGGGCATCGGGGCGGCGAGCATCGGCGGGGCTTCGCCTTCGGGCAGGAATCCGAGCCTGCCGCCGACGTACTCCAAGCCGTCGGGGAACTCGCTCGCGAACGGGGCGAGGAAGACGGCGATTCCCAACGCCGCGACCAGCCCCGCGACCGCCGTGGACAGCCACCCCGGCGACCTGAGCGGGGGCGGCTGCTGGCACGAATCGACGCCCTCGACGTCGGTCATCATCTCGGGCCGGGTCAGCAGGATGAAGCGGACGACCAGGCCCGTGATGAGGGCCTCGCCCAGGCCGATGACGGCGTGGACCAGTGCCATCCAGCTCAACACTTGCAGGAAGTCTCGCCTGTCGCCGAAGGCCGTGAGTTCGACGGTGAACGCCCCCGCGGCGAGCAGCACCGAGAACCACGCGGCGACCATCGAGCCGACCAGGATGCCGCGACGTCCCCCGACCATCCTGCGAATCGGTTCGTAGACGGCGTGGCCGCCCACGGCCCCGACCAGGCCCATGTTGACGAAGTTCGCCCCCAGGGCGGTCAGCCCGCCGTCCTGAAAGAGCAGGCATTGGACGAGCAGGACGGCCGCGATGACGACGGCCCCGGCCCAGGGGCCGAGGAGGACCGCCGAGAGCACCCCGCCGAGCAAGTGTCCGGACACTCCCGGCCCGACGGGGAAGTTCACCATCTGGGCCGCGAAGACGAAGGCCGCCGTCATCCCCATCAAGGACGTCGTGCGGATGCCGTGACGTCGTTCGACCGCCCGGAGGCCGTAGGCCAGCCCGGCCGCTCCCAGGACCGTCGTCGCGACCGCGACCCGGCCGTCCATCAAGGCGTCCGGTATGTGCATCTCACTTCGCCCGCGTCGCGAAGATGGCCTCGTCGGGCAGAGAAGCCACGCGGCGGCCTTCGGCCTCGAGCCTCTCGTGGGGGAGGTCGACGACCGAGCGGATGAACTCGGGCTTGAGGGTGAAGGTCACCGACTTGTTCGACCTCCGGTCGCTCACCACCGTCTTCAAGCCGTCGACCGACGCCTCCTCCAGACGGAGGTTCAGCTTCCCAGGACTGGTGCCGGTCGCAGCCTGAAGGCCGTCGGCGATGCAGGTGTATTGGACCTCGGCCGGGCTGTGATGCACGACGAGCAGGTTGAAATCATGCCGAGGCAGGCCGAGTTCCTTCAAGGCCCGCTCGCCCATCCGATAGCCCGCGACCGCCCACGGCCCGGTCGCACCGTGAGTCTCCTTCACCCGGGCCAGGCAGGCCGCGACCGCCGGGCCGAGTGCGGCCTCGGGGCTGATGGCGAGGGTCGCCTTATACCGGGTTTCCGAGATGCTACGCCCGTCGCGGGTCCCCGCGGTCTTGTCGACGACCTGGGTGAACAAGGTCCAGGGCCCTTCCATGAGGTCGGGGCTGGGGACCTCGCCTTGCGAGTTCGTGCGGATTTCGAGCGGGGCCTCGGCGCCGTGGAACACCTTCACCACGACGTCGGCCGCGGGCTTACCCTTCCAGGTCGCCCGCACCACCGGCGGCCCGCCCTCTTTGGAGACGAGGAGGAGCCGCACCTGGTCGTCGCCCAGGCCGAGCCCCGAAATCTGCGAAGGGTCGACGGCTTGCGTCTGGGCGTAGGCCGCGAGCTGGATGACGAAGGTCTGCCCTTGGTAGTCGACCACGCCGCGGTCGGCGTAGGCACTGAGGAGGGCCGGGCGGGGTTCGGGGAGTTTCGCCTCCAGGCCGTCGGGCAGCCGGACGACGTCGATGAGCTTCCCGCCGGACCACACCTTGGTATGGGCGATTTCGGCGACCCGCTCCGCCTCGCCGGGGGCGGGCGTGTCGCCGAACGTCAGCCTGGCCGTGCCGCCGCCGTCGAGGTGGAACCACAGCTCGTGGGCCCGCGTCGGGGCGCCCCATAGGGCGACCGCCGCCGCGAGGAGGATGGCGAGTCTACGCATCGAAGTCGTCTCCAACGTGGGAAGGCGTGTTCAGTACGCGTCGCTGCTGATGACCTCGCCGCCCGAGACGGTGGAGACGCCTTGCCACGCCGCGACGTTGACCGTGTCCTTGATGAACCGGACGCCGCCGTCGGACATCAGCACGTTCACCCCGCCCGAGTGCCGACTGCGGGCCGTCCGCCAGCCGTGCTGCGGCCCTCGAAGACAGTCGTAAGTCTTGCTGTTCGGGGCCATGTAATGGTCGTACATGGTGTGGCGGTAGTCGCCGTCGATCCAGTTGGTGTGCCGGTCGAACCGGTAGTTCGTCGAGGCCAGGCAGTCGGCGGGGACCAACGGGGCGTAGTTGAAGATGTCGGCCGGGGTGGAGATGGTGAGCGGGAGCTGGACCATGACCTCCTGCGGGTTCGGCGTGACGGTCGAATTCGGCCCGACGAGGCCCTCGCTCATCATGGCCGTGTTGCTCGTGCCGTCGGTCACGGTCGCCATGCTGGTCGTCGAGTTCAGGTACAGCACGCCGTTCGGCCTGCCCCCCGTCCAGGCGAGCCCGTCGCCGCCGGGTAGGCCGTCGCCCGAGCAGGAGGCGTAATTGCACGGGGCTTCATTGCCGTTCCTTTGGCTGCGGACGTCGCTCGGGCAGAGGAAGGACGCGACCTGCATCTGGTAGACGGTCGTGTTCTGCGGCATGTCGACGCCGTCGACGTCGTAGAGCGGGAGCATGAAGTTCATCGCGTTCGAGGCCGCCCCCAGCTCCATGTAGGGCAGGATTTGGAGGAGGGACGAGTAGCGGAAGTGCCCCGGGGCCGTCAGGCCGCTCTTCACCCACCAGTTGTTCATCGGGGCGACCCAGCCCGCCGACGGGAAGGACCCGATGGACGAGTGGTAGTTGTGCAGCGAGAGGCCGAGCTGCTTGAGGTTGTTCGTGCACTGGATGCGGCGTGCCGCCTCGCGGGCCGCCTGGACGGCCGGCAGCAGGAGGGCGATGAGCACCGCGATGATGGCGATGACCACCAGGAGCTCGATGAGCGTGAAGCCGCGGCGATTTCCCATGCCGCCCTCCTTCCGGGGAACGTGGGAAGATGCGAAACCGAGAGACGTAATACGAATGTAGCATTCGTAACACCTCCTGGGAACGGCTCGCTCCCGGTCTTCGCCCCTCGAAGCCTCGTGGCCGAGGTCGACCTCCATCCCGCCGTCGGTCGAGGTTGAATGGCCGACTATCGCGAATCGCCCCCTGTTTCGGGGCCTCGACGATACTCCATGTACTCGGCCGTCCGGGCCGCCCCCTCGGGACCGAGCAGACGCTCGACGACGTGCAGCGAGGCGTCGATTCCGGCCGAGACCCCGGCCGACGTGACCACCTTGCCGTTGTCCACGAATCGCACCCCTTCCTTCACCACCGTCTTCGGTGCGGCCTCACGCAACGCCTCGAGGGACGCCTTGTGCGTCGTCGCCTCCAGGCCGTCGAGCAGCCCGGCCTTGGCGAGCAGCAACGCCCCCGTGCACACGGAGACGACCACCTCGGCCTCGCCCGACTTCTCCTTCACCCAATCGACCACCGCCGGGTCGGCCAGCGGGATTCGGGTCGCCCCTCCCGGGAGCACCAGGACGTCGGCCTTCGGGCAATCCGAGAACGTGTAATGGGGCGTGAACGCGAACCCCAGGCTCTTGACCGGCCCCGGGGATGCGGCCACCGCGAAGACCTCGAACGCCCGGCCGCCGCCCGCCGCCGAGAACACCTCGGCGGGACCGGCGAAGTCGAGCAGCTCCATCCCCTCGTAGACCAGGACGGCGACGTTCTTCTTCGGCTTGAAGTAGGCCGCGGGGTCGGCCTTGAAGCTCGCCAGGCAACGGGGGGAGCCGAAGAGGAACAGCTTGCCCTCGTGGACGAGGAACAGGTCGGGATTGGCCGGGACTTTCGGCATCACCGTGCACTTGTCGCCTTGGGCCGCGAACCGGCCGGGAGCCTCGTCGAACCGGGCCTTGTGCTCGGCGTCGGCGAACAGGTAGCGGAACCGGCCCTCAGTCGAGCTGTATTTCTCCTCGCCCCGCTGCTCGCGGCCTTCCAGGAGCGAGACGGCGTCGAGCCCCTTGAGCACGACCTGGGCGTCGTCGCCGAATGCGTCTCCGGCCTGGACGAGGAGGAGCGTCGCGACGACGCAGGCGAATGGGACGAACTTAGGCATGGGTTGCGGCTCCTTGTTGCACGGTTTGGACGGGCCTGCGGCGGGGTCGCGTCATGAAGAAGAGCACGACGCCCAAAGCCGAGACGACGATGACGCCCGAGGTCACGGCGACCATCAGGAAGTCCCGGGCGTCCTTGTTCGGGATGAACATCCACTTGTGGAAATTGCTGAATATCGAGGCCTCGAACTGCCTCGAGTCGTCGGTGTGCCGCGTCACGCTGCCGGTCGTCGTCGAGACGTAGACCCGCGTCCCCTTGCCGTCGGCCAGGTCGAACTTGTAGACGGGCAGCACGCGGAAGATGTTGACGTATTCGGAGTCGAATTTCGTCAGGTAGCCGGTCTTCACGGGCGAACCGCCGCCCAGGAATTCCGAGGCGATTTGGGCCGCATAGGCTTGGTCCCGCCCCGCGTCGAGGCGGCCGCTCGCCGCGTTCACGTAGAACGCCCCGGGGACTCCCCGGGCGAAAATCTGATACCAGGGCTCGCCGCCGACCTGGCGGACGTTGACGGCCTCGACCACGGCCGAGGGGTCGGGGAGCTTGGCGACGGCCTCGGCGAGGGTGACCGTCGCCTTCGAGGCGTCGAGGCCCCCGCCGGTCGGGCGGACGGGCGGGGGGGCGGATTGGGTGCGACTCATCGCCGTGTGCAGGACGCCGCTCGCGGCCGACATGAACACGGTGACGCTGAAGAAGAGGCCGAGCCAGCGGTGGGCCCGCCGCACGGCCATGGGGCTCAATCGTCGTTTCATCGGGGCACCGGCTTAGAGGTCGTAGGGACAGCCCGTGTAGAGTTCGAGCGGGGCGTCGGCGAGGTCGAGCGGCTTCTCGGGCGAAGCCGTCATCTCCGCCATCAGCGAGCCCAGCTCCCGGAGCATCGGCTCCGAGTAGCCGGGCCAGTGCTTGGCGATCCGGCCTCGAGGACCGACGAGTATCGAGTAGGCGGAGTTCTCGACGCCGTAGGCGTGAATCAGATCCTCTTCGGGGGCGACGAGGAGGGGGTAGGGGACGTGGAACCGTCCCGCCCACTCCTTCGCCTTCTCGAGGTCCTGGTCGATGACCCCCCACATCGAGACCTTGGGATAGGCCGCGTGGAGCTGGTTGAAGAACGATTGGGCCGCCTCGCTGCACGGGCACCCCTTCTTGATGAAGGTGAGCAGGACGGGGCCCCCTCCGAGCATCTCGTCGAGCCGGTGCGTCTCGCCGTCGGTGGCCCGCTTGGCGAACCCCGGGGCGGGACGGTCGAGCATCGCCCGGCTCGACTCCGCCATGTCCGGGGTCACGAGGTGCTTCGCCTCCTCGATGAGGACCAGCTGCGACCCTTCCGGGGGCATGGCGGAACGGACTCGGGCCCAGGCGTAGAGCCCGCCCACCGTCGCCGAAGCGAGGATGAGCAGGGCCAAGGGGAAACGCATCATGGCGGTCGCCCTCCTTAGAATGAATCGGCGGAGAGGACCTCGCCGCCGCTTCGGGTCGCCAGGCCCCGCCAGGTCGCGAGGTTCACCGAGTCATTCACGAACTGCACGTGCCCGTCGCAGAAGAGGGCGTTCACGCCGCCGGGGTGATTGCTGCGGGCCGCGAACCAGCCCCGGTTGTGCGAGAACGTGTCCGGCACGACCGCGTTCGGGGGCAGGTAGGCGTTGAAGAGCGTGGCACTGGCCTGCCCCCAAATCCACGGCGAGCCCCGGTCGGCCCGCCAGCTCGTCGCCGAGAGGGCGTCCGCATCGGTGAGCGTGGGGGACACGCCGCCGGGAGACGCGAGCGTCCGGGAGCGGCCCGTCGAAGCGTTCGCCGCGAAGCGATAGGGCCTGGAGATGCTCGAGGCCGGCCCCGTCCGGTCGGTCCCGACGCCGAGGAGGCATTCCGACATCGCAATGGTGTTGGAGGTGCCGTCGGTCAGCTCCGCGAGGCGGCACTGGTGCGGCATCCAGAAGACCCCGTCGGAGACGAAGGCCGGGTCGTAGTAGGTCTGGAGCCCGGTGCCGAAGTTGGCCACGTAGTTGGCGCCCACGACGTCCGAGCCGACGTAGCCGCTGTACCTGGGACTCTGCCCGTCGCTCGGGCATAGGAACGTGCCCACGATGGTGCGGGCCGCCGTCATCGACGCGGGATGAATCGAGAGCGGCGAGCCGACCTGGAGCACGGGCTGATTGAAATCGACGAGCCCTTGGAGGGCCGCCTGCTCGAGGTGGGGCAGGAGCCTCGCCTGCATCGAGAAGGCGTAGACGCTGTTGGCCGCGGTGCTCCCCGCACTCGGGAAGCACTGGTTGGAGTTCTCGTAGTTGTGCATGGCGAGGCCGAGCTGCTTCAGGTTGTTCGAGCACTGCATGCGTCTCGCCGCCTCGCGGGCCGCCTGGACGGCGGGCAGCAGCAGGGCGGTGAGCACCGCGATGATGGCGATGACCACCAGCAGCTCGACCAGCGTGAAGGCCCGGCGAAGCCCCGGGAATCCTCCCGGGGCTTCGGTGCGGGTCGAGGAAGGGCGTCGCATCGTGATTCGCTTCCTCTTACTTAGAATGAATCGGACGAGACGACCTCGCCGCCGTTCCGCGTCGAGAGCCCACGCCAGGTCGAGACGGCGATGGAGTCCTTGGCGAACTGCACGTGCCCGTCGCAGAAGAGCACGTTGACGCCGCCGGGGTGGTTGCTGCGGGCCGCCTTCCACGCCGGGTTGTGCGGCGGGCTCGCCTGCCAGCAGTCGTAGAGCTTCGAGTTCGGCGTCAGGTAGTGGTTGTAGAGGGTCGTGCGGTAGTCGCCGTCCCACCAGCCGAAGCCCTTGTCGAGCCGCCAACCGCTGGGGCTCGCACAGCCCGCGTCGGAGAGCGGCGTCGAGCCGATGGCCGCCGCCCGGCGAACATCGGGAGGCAGGGGCGTCGCTCCCGTTTGCGTCGCGGCCCCACCGGCGGCGGGGCCCATGAGCTGCTCGGAGGCCGCCACGGTGTTGCTCGACCCATCGGTGACCGTCGCTATCGACTGGGCCGGGCCGAGGACGAAGGCCCCGTTCGCCCTGACCGTCGCCCCCGCGTCGCCCGGTACCGCACTACCCGGCGACCCGTCACCGGTGCAGAACTGGTAATTGCTCGGGCCGGAGGTCAGGCCGTTTCCTCCGGCCAGTTGCGAGGGCGGCTGGGCCGCGTCGCTCGGGCAGAGGAAGAAGCTCACCTTGGCCCCCATCACGGTGAGGTTGGAAGGGAACACGGTCCAGGGCGGCGTTCCGAGCACGTTCGAGGGACCCGCCGCGATGGGCCAATTCATGTTCAGAGCGTTATAGACGTTCGACTGCTCCAGGTACGGCGAGAGCTGGGCCAGCACCGACCAGCGGTAGTGCAGGACCGGGACCCCGGGATAAACCTGGCCGTCCCGCGGGTAGAGGAAGCCCACGGGGAACGAGTCGACCGTGGAGTGGTAGTTGTGCAGGGCGATGCCCAGCTGCTTCAAGTTGTTCGTGCACTGCATGCGGCGGGCGGCCTCGCGGGCCGACTGGACCGCGGGCAGGAGCAAGGCGATGAGCACCGCGATAATCGCGATGACCACGAGGAGCTCAATCAGCGTGAAGCCTCGGCGTTTCATGGGGTAGGAGTTCCAAAGAGGTCGCTCGGTGCGTAAGGCCACCTCTGGCCGGACCTTCGACGGTCGCGGTCTGGGTTAGGCCGTATCGCGTTCACATGACGGACGTAGCTCGAGCCGACGACCCGCGAGGGGCCGTGGCGATGAAGCGTCGGTGATGCGGGCCTGATGGGGTCAGGCCGGAGCGAAGCCTCTCGGGGGCCTCTCGAGACGGGAGGCGAGGCGGGCCGGAAGGCTCAAGGAGGGGGGAGCCGAGGGGAGGCGGTCGCCGGTCCGATGGTCACGCAGTCCCGGATGCCGGAGCAGGGCCGCCGCCTTCGCCGCGGGTCCGGCGAAGGTCGCAGTCGGGACCGCGGGGTCCCCGCACGGTGCGGCCCCGAGGCAGGGGCCGGAATCAGTCGCTCCCGAGGAAGACGGGGTCGACTCTCGATGCGAAGGCGTCTTCGATTTCTTCGGCCCGCAGCAGCAGGAGGCCCCGCTGCAACGGGCGCCGCAACGGCAGGAATGCGGCTCGTCGCCCCCTCCCTCCGCCTTCGCGGCCGTCGCGTGCAGCGAGGCGCCCATCGCGGGCCCGCCGGGAACGGCGAGGCCGAGCACGAGCACGGCCAGGATTTTCATCCGGTGGCGGAACCGAAGCAAAGAGGTGGCGGACGAGGGCGTGGGCATCAGGGATGGCGAAACCGTCGGGGGGCTTTGGCGAAGCCTCCATGCTCGCGGCCGGGTGCGGCGATGTCAAGGGACCGTGCTCCCGCCGTCTTCCCGGGCATAACCTCGCACATCGGGCCGTCGCTCGAGCCCGTGCTCAACCGCCTCCCTAAGGGCATAAGCCAAACGGCTTATACGCCAGACGGCATATGGTTTGCGGTCTTCGGGCCGACGAAACGCTGTTCTTGAGGGAGAGAGCGACATGGGAAGAGCCAGGAAAAGCGGGGCCCCGAAGCCGAAGGTCAGCCGGGCCCTGCGGGAGACCATCCGCGAGAAGGGCCTGACGGCCTACTCGGCCGCGAAGAAGTCGGGGGTGTCGGTGGACGCGGTCCAGCGATTCCTCAACGAGGAACGCGGCCTGTCCCTGGCGACGGTGGATAAGCTCGCCGACTCGCTCGGGCTGACCCTCTGCCCGGACGACTCGGGAGCCGAAGAAGCAAATTAGGACGAAGTCTTTCAGGGAGCCGAGCGATGGGGCTCACCAGCTTATACAAGGTGGACCATGTCCCAGGGTTCGGACGCGGATAGATATCGGATGCTCGTCGAGCACAGCCTCGACGCCCTCGCCACCATCGAGCCCGACGGCCGGGTCTCCTACGTGAGCCCCGGCATCGCTCGCGTGCTCGGGTACACGCCCGAGGAGTTCGCGGAGCTGGGCGCCTTCGATGTCGTGCATCCCGACGAGCGACGGGAGGCGGAAGCCCGATTCTCGGAGCTGCTCGAGCGGCCCGGCGGCTCGCAGACCGCCGTCATCCGGGTGCGGCATCGAGACGGAGCCTGGCGATGGATTGAGACCGTCTCCACCAATCAGCTCGACTCGGCGGGCGTCGGCGTCGTGGTCGCCAACTTCCGCGACGTCACCGACCGCAAGCGGTCCGAGGACGCCGCCCGCGAAGCCGACGAGAAGTTCCGCCACATCGTCGAGAGTGCCACCGAGTTCGCCATCTTCACGACCGACCTCGAGGGCCGCGTGGACGGCTGGAACTCGGGGGCCGTCCGCCTCCTCGGCTACGACGAAGGCGAAATCCTGGGCCGGGACTGCCGCATCTTCTTCACGCCGGAGGACAACGAGGCGGACGCGGCCAGGGGCGAGATGCACGACGCCCTGAAGCGGGGCAGCGGCGACGACGAGCGGTGGCACGTGCGGAAGGACGGGAGCCGATTCTGGGGCAGCGGCCTGATGATGCCGCTCAAGGACGACGCGGGGGCCGTCGTCGGCTACCTGAAAATCTTCCGCGACATGACCCGCGAGAAGCGGGACGCGGAGGCCCTGGCGGAGGCCGCCCGCAGGAAGAGCGAGTTCCTCGCCATCCTCGCCCACGAGCTCAGGAACCCGCTGGCGGCCATCGACAACGCATCGCAACTCCTGCTCGTCGCCGACGGCGACGACGGCCGGTCTCGGTGGTGTCGCGACGTCATCCGACGCCAGGCGGGCCGATTGGCGAGGCTCTTGGACGACCTGCTCGACGTGTCGCGAGTCGCCCAGGGGAAGATTCGGCTCCGGAAGGAGCGGCTCGACCTGAAACGCGTCGTCGGCGGGGCCGTGGACGTCGTCAGGCCGCTCGTCGACCGCAAGAAGCACTCCTTGACCATCGCGATGGCGCCCGGCGAGATGGCCGTCTTCGGCGACGCGGCCAGGCTCGAGCAGGTGCTCGTCAACCTGCTGACCAACGCCGCCAAGTACACCGACGACGGCGGCCTCATCTCGGTCATGGGGACGGGCGGCCGAGAGGTCGTGGTGACGGTGAGCGACAGCGGAATCGGCATCACGCCGGAGATGCTCCCCCGCGTCTTCGAGCTCTTCGCCCAGGTCGACCGGTCGATAGACCGCTCCGATGGCGGGCTCGGGGTCGGGCTCACCCTGTCCCGGTGGCTCGTCGAGCTGCACGGCGGGGAGATTTCGGCCCGGAGCGACGGCGAGGGGAAGGGGAGCGAATTCGTCGTCAGGCTCCCCGCCGCCGAGGCGAACGACGTTTCGCAGGCCGACGCCGACCGAGGGGATACGGCCCTCCCGAGGCGGGGGTTGCGGCTGCTCGTCGTCGAGGACAATCCCGACGCGGCCCTGGGACTCGCGATGCTCCTGGAGGCTTCCGGCCACGAAGTGGCCACGGCTTACGACGGGCCCTCGGCCGTCGAGCTCGCACGCTCCGTGCGTCCGGACGCGGTGCTCTCGGACATCGGCCTCCCCGGCATGGACGGCTACGAGGTGGCACGACGGCTCAGGGGCGACGGGGCGGGAGCCTTGTTAATCGCCATCTCGGGCTACGGCCAGGAGGAGGACCGCCGCCGCTCCCGCGAGGCCGGATTCGACCACCATTTCATCAAGCCCGTGGACTACGAATCCCTGTCCGAGCTGCTCGCTCGGCTGACTCCCCGCGAGGTCGGGGCCTGACCGCCTCACCATGTCGACTCGTTCGAGGGGACTCATTCGGCCCGGGTCACCAGATGCCGAAACGTGAGATTCAGCCTCTCTTCCACGGGCTTCGCCGTCTTCGAAATCTGGTGCAGCCAATTCGCCTGCGTCCCGCCTCGCATGACGAGGAGGCTGCCGTGCGTCAGTTCGACGCTCGCCTTCAGCTCCTTCCGCCGCTTGTGCTTGAGCTGGAAGTTCCTCGTGCCGCCGAAGCTGACCGAGGCGATGACGGGGTCTTCGCCGAACTCAGGCTCGTCGTCCGCGTGCCAGCCCATGCCGTCCCGGCCGTCTCGATAGCGGTTGAGGAGGACGCCGTTGAAGGACACGCCCACGGCGGCTTCCACGGCGTGTTTGACCTCGGCCAGGGCCGTCGTCCAGGGCAGGGGCTCGTTCACGATGCCCGAGTAGACGTAGCGGGCCCCCGCATCGCCGTACCACGCGGTGAGGCGGGGCAGCGGCTTCAGCTCGCCGAACATCTTCATCGAGTCCTGCCGCCATCGCGTCGTCTCGACGAGCTGCCGGAGGAGTCGGTCCGCTGCGTCCGTGGGGAAGAAGGATGGGTGGAAGACGACCTCGGCCTCGGGGAGGTCGAGCGTCAGGAACGGGCGAGCGGAGTCGGTCGTGGATTCAGACATCGCCCATCTCCTTACAAGGTTCTACGCGTCCCGCCACGGATTGAGGAGGCGGACGCCGCTCGCCTTGAAATCGCCCTCGTTCCTGGTCATGACGTGCAGGCCGTGGCGGAGTGCGGTCGCGGCGATGAGCCCGTCGGCCGCGTGGACTATGAGCCCTTTCTTCTGGGCCCGTGCCGACAGCTCGCCCCAGATCTTGCCGGTCTCGACGTCGATGGGGACGATGCGTTCGGAGAACTAACCCTCCAGGGCGGCGAGCCACGCGGTCAGCTCGGTTCGCTTTTTGCCGGCCGCGAGCAGTCCGATGCCTTTGACGATTTCTCCCACCGAGACGACGCTCAGGAAGAGCTTCTCGTCAGGGACCGCCGAGACGGCCGCGACCACCCCGGCGTCGGGCTTCGGCTTCCGCAGCTCGGCGATGGTGCAGGTGTCGAGGAGCACCTTCACAGCTCGACGTCCCGCATGGGGCTCCGGTCGCGTTCCAGGTCGAGCCCATCGAAGGACGGCCCGCCCATGAGGAATTCCTTGAAGCTCTGACGCTGGCCGGTCAGCTCCGCATACTTCTCGGCCGAGATGACCACCACGGCGTCTTTCCGGCGAGTGATGGTCTGCGGCCCCTCGGAGAGGGCGAGGTTGACGACCTCGCTCAATCGGTTCTTCGCGTCGGCCAAGTTCCAGGTCATCGGGTGCCTCCATGATAGCTAGCCAGTCTAGCCATCATGTCACACATGGGGAGTCACGGCAAGGATTAAACAAGCCCCCTGCCGGAGTCCGATTACCGGACATAACGCCCTTTATGTCTGGTAGTGTGGATGCGGCCTGGAGGAATCGAAGGTCTCCAGGATGACGCTCTCGAACCTCTCGAGGGTTGGCGTAGAGGCCGCGGGAATCGCCACGCCGAACGGGCGCTTCGTCAAGGATGGGATGCGGCCTCGCCCGGGAGCCCATCGAGCTTCGCCCGCCACGCGGGGACCTGCTCCTCCCTGCCGGTCGACGCGTAAAGCTGCACGACCCGTCCGACCGCCTGGTCCAGCCGATTCCAGAGCCAGGCGGGGATCTCCGCCTCGCGGGATTTCATCCCCTCGCAGCCGGAGAGGAGCAGCGGCTCCGCCGCTGCATACTCCTCCCGACCGAGCAGGATGCCGCCGAGCAGGCTCTGCGTATGGAAGCGGTTCCAGTCGTCCGGCGTCTTGACGTCCCGGATCGCCAGGCTCTCCCGCAGGAGCGGCTCGGCCTCGGCCCACCGCCGCTGGTCCGCCAGCATGCCGCCGAGGATGGCGAGGGTGCCGGCCACGTGCGGGTGATCGAGGCCGAGTCTTCGCCGCCGCCCCGCGAGCGCCTCGCGGAGCATCGGCTCGGCCCGCGCGGAATCGCCCTGGTCGATGTAGGCGGCGGCGAGGCTGTTCTCGACGTTGAGCGTGTCGGGGTGATCGCGGCCGAGCGTCGCCCGCATGCCGTCGAGCGTCCGCTCCCACAGCGGGACCGCGAGGTCCACGCGGTCGGTCGCCCGTCGTGCGAAGGCGAGTTCGTGCCGAAGGCCGAGCGTGACGGGATCGTCCGGGCCCGGATCTTTCGTCCGGGCGTCCAACGCCGCCTCGAGGATGGGGATCGCGAGGTCGTGCCGGCCGGTCGCCATGTAAGCCTTGGCGAGGCTGTCCCGGCAGTAGATCGTCTGGGGATGGCTCGGCCCCAGCTTTCTCGCCTGGATCGCCAGGCACTCGACGAGCGGCGCGATCGCCAGCTCGTTCCGGCCGGCCGCCATGTAAGCGCCCGCGAGGCTGCTCCGGCAGCCGAGCGCGTCGGGGTGGTCGGCGCCGAACTTCGCCGTCCAGGCCGCCAGGTTGCGCTCGAAGAGGGGGATGGCCCGGTCGACCCGGCCGGCCATCAGATAGGTGCCGGCGAGGTCGTGTTCGCTGCAGAGCGTATGCCTGTGGCCGGGTCCCAGCGTCGCCCTCCTCGCGGTCAGCGTCCGTTCGTGCATGGTCGTCGCCAGGTCGATCCGGCCGGAGGACCGGTACGCGTGGGCCAGGTTGTACTGGGTGTTGAGAGTGTCCGGGTGGTCCGGGCCCAGCACGGCCGACTGGGATGCGAGGGTCCGCTCGAACAGGGGGAGGGCCCGAACCAGATCGCCCGCGACGCTGTAGGCTTCGGCGAGGTCGCTCTGGCTGTCGAGGGTCGCGGGATGGTCGGGGCCGAGGAGGGCCTTGCGAACGTCCACCGCGCGCTCATGCTGACGGATCGCCAGCTTCGACTCCCCCAGGTAATCGTAGGTCTGGCCGAGCACCTGCCGCAGGGATCCCTCGACGGCCGGCTGGTCCCGGAACGCCGCGGCGATCGTCGGCTCGGCGGCGTCCAGGGCGTGGCGGATGGTCACGTCCTTGCCCAGCCCGCCCTCCACGCCCTCCGGGCGGGTCGCCGCCAACACCTGATCCTGGAAGAACCTCAGGACCGCCCTGGATTCCTCCGCCGACCGACCCGCCTTCTCGCCTTCGGCCTTGGCCGCGGCCTCGGCCCGCGTGGCCCGGATCGCCTGCCAGGCGCTCAACACGCTCCCGATCGCCAGGAGGGTCGAGAAGGCCGAGACGGCCGCCAGCGCCGTCCTGTGCCTGCCCACGAACTTCCGCAGCCGATAGGAGGCCGAGGGCGGGCAGGCTTCCACCGGGTCGCCGTCGAGGTGGCGCCGGACGTCCCGGGCGAAGCCGTCGGCCGTCTCGTAGCGTCGCGAGCGGTCCTTCTCCAACGCCTTCATGACGATCCAGTCCAGCTCGCCGCGCATCAGCCTGGAGAGCTTCGTCGCCTCGGTCCTCCGCATGGCCGAGATCGCGGGCAGGCGGTCCCCCGAGCTGCTGAGGCGGGTGCTGGGCCTGGGCGGCTCCTCCTCCTTGATCCGCTTGAGGATCTCGACGTAGCCCGCCTGGGCCAGCTTGGCCCTCTCCAGCGGGGTGCTCCCGGTCATCAACTCGTAGAGCAGGACGCCGAGCGAATAGACGTCGCTGCGCGTATCGACCCCCAGCGCGCTCATCTCGGCCTGCTCGGGGCTCATGTATTCGAGCGTGCCCACGATCGAGCCGAACTCGGTGAACATGGTGCGCTCGGTGAGCCGCCGGTCGACGGCCTTGGCGATCCCGAAGTCGATCACCTTGGGGACCGGCTCGCCATCGTAGAGGGTCACGAGGATGTTCGAAGGCTTGATGTCGCGGTGGACGACCCCCTTCTGGTGGGCGTGCTGGACCGCATGGCAGACGGGGATGAACAGCTCGAGCCGCTCGCGGGGGTCGAGCGCGGCCTCGTCGCAGTACTGGGTGATCGGGACGCCGTTGACCAGCTCCATCACGAAATAGGGGCGGCCGCCCTCCGTCGCCCCGGCCTCCAGGACGCGGGCGATGCTCTGGTGGTCCATCATGGCGAGCGCCTGGCGTTCGGCCTCGAACCGGGCGACGACCTGGGCGCTGTCCATGCCCGCCTTGATGATCTTGAGGGCGACCCTGCGGCGGACCGGAATCTCCTGCTCGGCCATGTAGACGACGCCCATGCCCCCCTCGCCGATCGGCTGGAGCAGCTTGTAGGGGCCGATGCGGGCCCCGGGGCCTTCCATCGTCGGAACCGAGGCCGTCCGACCGAAGGCCGAGGCCGTCTCGCCGGGCGGCGTCGCGGCGTGATCCATCGTGACGGCGTCGCTCGTCGCGGCCGCCCGACCGTCGCCGTCCTCCGGTCGGTCGTGCGACTGGAGCAAGTCCTCGACCCGCCGTCGCAGCGCAGCGTCCGTCGAGCACTCGCGGTCCAGGAAATCGCGCCGGGACGCGGGATCTAGATGTTCCACGGCCGCCAGGAAGACGTCTCGACAGCGTCGGGGGTCGGGCGCGATGGGACGATCCTCATCTCGGGGCCGGGCTTCCATGCGACGGACGTCCGTCGCGACGGCCGCGGACGGCATCGTGGTTGATCGTCGGAGATTCTCGTCCTCTCGGCGCGGCGGGTGCATCGCGAAGACGGGCCCGCAATGTCGCCGCACGTCGTAGTTCGCCAATCATCATGAGGTCGTGGGCCGGCCGAAGCCAGCATATCCTCGCAGGCGTCGGGGATTCGGCTCGGGGATTCCGGAGCGGCCGACTAAGAACCTCCGATCGATGGATCTTACCACGCATCACCGGCTCGGGCCGCCGGGAGGGCCAAGCTGGGTTCGCTGGAGATGGAGGGCGTGGACCTCGCGTGGGTCTGATAATGGGCGTTATGTTCATTCCTGGAATTATAGTCCGATTGCAGCGATTGTGCGTGCCGCGAAACGCCATCGACCTCATCGACCCAGAGTGTCGCGACATACCGGAAATCGGGCCTCGTCTCTTCGAGATTTCCTCCTGAAGGAGTTCGACGAACATCGACTTCGCGAACTCGGGCGACGTCGGCCCGGCTTGCTTACGACTGCTTGAAGTCCGAAGATGGGGATTCGACGACCAGAACACTCCCCGGAACGCCTCGAATCCAGAACATCCATATATTTTATGACCAACACGGCTTCGGAGCATGAAGAGAATCCGTCAGGTTCGAAAGCTTCATGGTATCAGGTGACGCTCTCCGCCATCGGCGACGCCGTCCTGACCACCGACCCCGACGGCGTGGTGACATACATGAACCCGGTGGCCGAATCGCTCACCGGATGGTCGGCGGCCGAGGCCGCCGGCCAACGCCTGGAAGTCGTCTTTCGCATCGTCAACGAGGAGACGCGAAAGCCCAGCGAGCAGCCCGTGAGGAAGGTCATCGACACGGGCCTCGTCCGCGGCCTCGCGAACCACACGCTGCTCATCACCCGCGACGGGCGGGAGCTCGCCATCGACGACAGTGCAGCCCCCGTCTGGGGCGAAGGCGGCGAGCTCGTCGGCGTCGTCATGGTGTTTCGAGACGTCACGGAACGCAGGTTGAATGAACACCTCGTCGACACGGCCAGGAATTTCGCCGAGAGCATCATCAGCACGGTGCGGGAGCCGCTCCTCGTCCTGAACGCCGATCTCCACGTCAAGTCGGCCAACCGTTCCTTTTACGAGACCTTCCGGGTCGCACCTTCCGAGACCGAGGGTCGGTTCATCTACGACCTCGGCGATGGGCAGTGGGACATCCCGGCGCTCAGGACCTTGCTCGAAGAAGTCATCCCTCGCGACAGCACGTTCAACGACTTCGAAGTGGAGCACGACTTCGAGGACGTCGGCCGGAAGACGATGTTGCTCAACGCCCGACGCTTCCCCCCCGAAGGAAAGTGGGACCTCATCCTCCTCGCCATCGCCGACGTCACCGAACGCAGACGACTCGATCGGGAACGCGAAGCCATGTTGCTGGAGGCCGAAGCGGCGAGGACCAAGGCGGAGGCGACCGCCGTCAAACTCGCGGAAGCCGACCTGCACAAGAATCAGTTCCTGGCGATGCTCGCCCACGAGCTCAGGAACCCGCTCGCGGCCGTGCGGAACGCCGTGGAAGTCGCATCCCGCTCCGGTTCGAGGGAAGACCTCGAGTGGAGCCGGGACGTGACCGCCCGGCAGGTCGGCAACTTCTCCCACCTCATCAACGACCTCCTGGACGTCGCCCGGATCACCGAGGGCAAGATCCTGCTCCGCAAGGAACTCATCGATGCGGCACAGGTCGCCCTCTATGCCGTCGCGGCCGTAAAACCCATCGTCGAAGAACGGAAGCACGAGCTTCTGCTCTCGTTCACGTCCACCGACTTGAAGCTCGAAGCCGACTCCACCCGATTGGAGCAGATCCTCGTCAACCTCCTCACGAACGCCGCCAAATACACGCCGGCCGGAGGGCACATCCAGCTCATCGTCGGCGTCGAAGGGGGCGACGTGGTGTTTCGCGTGCGGGACGACGGCCTCGGCATAGCTCCCGAGCTGCTCCCGCGGATGTTCGACCTTTTCACCCAGGCCGACCGTTCGCTCGACCGCTCGGAGGGCGGGCTCGGCATCGGGCTCACGCTCGTCAGGTCGCTGGCCGAGCTCCACGGCGGCAACGTCACCGCGACGAGCGACGGCCCCGGCGAGGGGAGCGAGTTCGTCGTCCGACTTCCCGCCTCTGAAGCCCGGACCGAGGCCGCGTCCGAGGCAAATGAGGAACCCGAGGCTTCGACGGCCCGACGGTTCCGCGTGCTCGTCGTCGATGACAACGTGGACACGGCGGACGGTATGGCGATGCTGCTCAAACTCTCCGGCCATGACGCCCGCGTCGCCCACTCCGCCGAATCCGCCCTCGACGTGGCCCGTGATTTCCTGCCGGAGGTGATGCTCCTCGACATCGGCCTCCCGGGTATGAACGGATATGAGCTGGCGTCCGCATTTCGAGGGCTGGAGTCGAGCAAAGGTTCCGTCCTGATCGCCGTCTCCGGCTACGGCGAACCCCAGGCGCGAGACCGCTCGAAGGAAGCGGGGTTCGACCACCACCTCGTGAAGCCTGCGAGTTTCGACGCCGTCCTCGCCCTCCTCGGCGACGTCTAGGAATCCGCGTCGGGACGAGTCGCGGCCGGGTCCGGATCCCACGTCGGCGGGCCGGGGGCCTCGATCGATCGCGGCGTCGACGGGGCCGTCGCGGCGTAATGCACGCTAGCGGACATTTCCCTTGCATCCTGAAGCGAATTCGTATTTAATGTTTTTGGGATCAAAATATTTTGTTTAATGAATAAATTTCGACGCGCGGTCGGGGGACGGTTTCACGCCGACGGGTCCTACCCGTCGAACGGGATCGACGCCGGGAAGACCGCCGTCGCCGGGCGGCTGCGACGGGGTCCCATGGGGCGGGGCCGGGCCGGCTGCTCAAGGGCGTCGGGGCGACGTGCCTGGCGGCGACGAGGCGGAGCGACGGACGCGCGTGGGCCGGATCCGAAGGCCGAGAGCCTCCACCCTTCACCCTGAAAGCTGGGGAGCATGTCCAAAGACGCCCGGACGGTCGTGGTCTCGCTGGCCGTCCTGAGGTTGGCCGTCCCGCGCGAGGGGGGCCGCGGATTCCCATGCCCCACCTGCGAGGAACCCCTCGACGTCCATCAACCCGACTGCGGCAACCCCGACCGCATGCTGGGCGTCTGCTACGGCTGCAGGAGGTGGACCGTGATCGACGTGATCCCCGGGGCCGACGAGGTCGCGGTCATGCAGTTGTCGAATGCCGCAGGCTTCGAGGAGGGCCGGCCCGCCGCCGGGACCCTTGCGACGCCGCGAGGGCCGGCGTCGTCGCGCGCACCTCAGTCGCCTGGGCCGCGGACTCGCACCCGAATCGACGAGGCGTCGCCATGCTCGTCCGACTCGAGGACGCCCAAGGCCGGCCCATATTCGTCGAATCGGACGCCGTCGCGCCCTTCGGCGGCGCCCAGGTCGCCATGGACCACACGGTCGAGCAGGTCGCCGGGATGATCGAGGCCGCCGTGGCCGCGTCCCGATCCGCCCGGGCCCCGCGGTGACCTGAGCACACGGCTCCGCCGGACGTCGAGGCGGCCCGCGACGCCTGGAAACTCGTGATCGAGAACCAATGGCCCGGCGTCGCGAGGTCGTTCACCGTCTCATTCGATGGTCAGCCGGCGTAGGGGCATGCCTGCTGGCCCCAGCCGGCCGGCGTTCTCGTCGCTGGCGGAGGGGGCTTCCGATTCCCGCGACCTGATCTGGGTGCTCGGGACGGAGCGGCCGAGGACCGTCGGCGTCTCGTGGATCGACGACCATGATCGCGCTCACGGCCGGACCATGTGGAAGGCGGGCCGATAGCCCTCGGTCTCGTCGCACGCGCCGACGTCCCACGCATCGCCCGTCACATTCGGCTGGACGCGCTGCGAATCCTGGCGTCGTTCGCCGGACGCGGCACTCATGGGGGGCAGGTCCAGGCACCCGCGCCGCCGCTTCGACGGGAGAGGCCGCCGACGCGGAGCCGCTTCAGATGAGGCGGTCCTTCATGATGCTCATGCGAGAGGCGGGGTCCAGCCCGTCGACGATGGGCGAGGCGATGAACGCGACGACGACCGTCGAGGGGATCATCGACGACACGCCTGAGCGGGCGGAGGCGGGGATCGGGCGCGCGTACGGGTGGGTCTTCCACGACCCGACATCCGACGTCCGGAAGGCCTACGTCCGAGGCCGAGGCCCCGCCGAGAAGCCGCACGCCGCGGCGAAGGCCGAGCTCGACGCGCGGCGCGCGACCGCGCGGCCGCCCATCCGGGGTCGACCGAGGGCCGCGTCATCGCGGCCGTGGAGCGTCGGCGGACCGAGGGCGGAAGCTGAAGTCCGCAAGTTTTCGTCAGGCTCCGTCCTTCGGCGTCCATTTGTGGTCCCGCCGCTTCCTGACCCGCTCGCCGACGTCGTCGACGTCGAACGCGGGTATGTCCAGCCGGCCCACCTGCCGGCCCCACGTGCGCCGCACTTCGGTCGTCTCGGCCTCGGGGGAGGGGTCTCCCTGCGTCGGCTCGCCGGCGGGCTCGGGCGTCGGCTCGGAGGAGGGCTCGGGCGTCGTCGGGGGCGTCGGCACCGGCTTTTCCACGCTCGCCGACACGCGCCGGAAGGCCCCTTTCGCCGTTTTCATGCGCCACATCTCCTCCAGCCGGGCGGCGTCCTCCCGTTCCAGTTCGGGACAGATCATGTCGTGCCGTCCTTGAGTGACGATCATATTTATTATCAACTCGACTTATTTCCAAATAAGCAAATCATGAACCAATTCACGCTTTAAACTTCGCGGATCGGGGCCGGCGACGACCAAACATTTCGGGGATCGATTAATATTAAGCTTGAATTTATGATAATTTGCTTGATTAACATATGGAGGTCGGCGTACCGTGTAGCCGTGGCAGGGGTCGGCGTCGACACCTAATCGCGGCTGACGGTTCGGAACCGTCGCCGCTTCCCCTGACTCGCCCTGAGAACGCCGCCGGTCGTCTTGCGAAGCCGCGAGGGCCGGCGGCGTCGCGCGCACCTCGGTCGTCTGGAATCTGCACTCGAACCCGAACCGACGAGGCGTCGTCATGTTTGTCCGACTCGAGGACGCCCGAGGCCGGCCCGCATTCGTCGAATCGGGCGGTGCCGTCGCCGTGGACCATGCGCCCGAGGAAGTCGCCGAAATGATCGAGGTCGCCGCCGGGCCGCGTGGGGCCGGGTCGTGGTCCCGCCGCCGGACGTTGCAGCCGGTCGAATGCGTGGAGGACGTATGAGCGTCGACGCCAGGATCATCAAGGTGGACCGCGACACCTGGAGGATCGCGGTCGCGAACCATGGACCCGGCGTCGCGAGATCGATCGCCGTCTCCATCGATGGGAAGCCGGCGCAGGGGCATGCCTGCTGGGCCCCCGGCCGGCCCGGGTTCTCGTCGCTGGAGGAAGGGGCTTCCGACTCCCGCGACCTGATCCTGGCGTTCGAGGTGGAGAGGCCGAGGGCCATCGCCGTCTCATGGATCGACGGCGGCGGCCGCAGGTGCGACCAGCTCGTGGTGGTGCCGAGATGAAGCCCGACGCTGCATCCGGTCGGACGCCGGCCTCGCCGAACCGAGCAGATGGAACGGATGCGGGCGATGCAGCCCGACGCGCCGTGCCTGCTCATGCGGGGTTCGGGCCGGCGGGCCCGCGCCGGAGGAACCGGCGACGACTCGCACCATCACGACCCGCTGCGACCGAGGCCGTGAGGACCGTCGCGGCCCCCGAGTTGTACCGCCCCGTGCGTCGGGCGGGCTTTCGCACGGAGGGACGCCGGTCCCCGCGGGTGGTTCTCGGCGACGCCCTCCCCGTGCTCCGGGCCTCGTCCGCCGGCAGGTCGACGAGGCCTCGGAGGCCCAGGCGGGCCGGATGACCTATGCACGACGGAACGCTCGGAGTCAACCGGAATCCGAACGTTCCGGACGCTTCCGAGGGATGACTGCGACGACGGGCGTCGGCCCGAGGATCGACGTCCGTCCGGCCCACGCACCGACCCGCGACGGGGCGCGTCGCGGGCGCCGCCGGTCCCCGCTTGACGGTTCTCGACGACGCCCGCGACGCCCCGCATCCCCCTTGTTCGGAGTTCGCCGGGGACGCGGGAGCCCATGTGGGCCGCGAGAAATATAGGCGGCGGCGAAGGGTCGCGATCCTAATGCTGTCGAATATCGACGCGACGACCTCGGCGGGCGAGGCCGGATGTAACGCGAGGTTGGACGCACCGACGTCCCACGAAACCAAGGGCCGGCGAGGCGGGATTTTACGAGCGCGAGTCTCGCGCGGCGGCTCAGCGGCCGAGGAGCCGGCTGGCCCCCATGCGGATCGCCACCCAGAGGCGGCGGCCGGGGAGCCAGCGGGCGTCGATCCCCGGGTGGGGCTGGGGCGGGACGTCGTGTCGCAAGTAGACCTCCACGGGCAACACCGTCGAATCGACCTCCACGGTCGTCAGCTCGCTCCACCAGGCCTGCTCGGATGCGTCCGCCTCGGGGACGGCCGCGGGCGGTGGAGGTGCGGGGGCCGGGGGGCTGCCGCCCCACCACCGCCGGCCGCCGGCCTGGGGTGCGGCGGCCGCCGGCCGAGAAACGAAGGCCAGGGTGGCGGGCTGTTCGGACGAGGCGTCGGTGATGTCGATCAGCTCGGGGCGCGCATTCATGGTTGACCTCTGGGGGTTGTGGGTGCGCGCCCCATTGTAGCCACCCTATGCTTATTAAACTCGCTACAATCCCCCTGATCCTCAAATAGCCTACATCCCTTAAAGTCAACGCACCTGTGACGTCTGGTTGGATGTCCCCTGAGGGCCAGCCGATCTGCTCGAGGGCGTTGCCCCGCGCGATAGAAATAAAGCAGGCCGGTGCCCTCGCGGGCTCCGGCTTTCTTCGTCTGAGATCATCGTCGCCAGCGGCTATTCTCCGCTCAATGCGTCTTCCCCCTCGTGCCAGACTCGGAGACGAAAGAGGCCGCCTTCCCACAGTGAGATCGTTTCGACGTTGAGCACGCGGATCCCCGCCGAGGCGATCCAGTCGTTCGCGGCCTCGACGGCCTGGTCGAACGTCATCGACTCGGCGTCCTTCCCGAGGCCGAAGAATCCCGGCCGGGCGAGCTTCTGCTGAAAGTCGCGATAAGCGATCAAGCCGCCCTCCTTCCGATCGAATCGGTCACGCCGCGTCTTCCGACTCGGACGACCCCGACGACCGCACCACGCGATGGTCTGGGACGTGGCGGTCCAGAAGGGCCGCGACGTATTCGGAGATCGTCCGGCCGCGGCGGTGTGACTGCACCAGGATCCGCTCGAACAGGTCGTCGGGCAGGTGGATGGTCCGCGGCTTGATTCGCTTCGCCGACGAGGCGGCGGCGCGGGCCTTGGCGGACGCGGCGCCCCCCCTGCCCTTCGACGGGCTCGGCTCGGCCTCGGCCATCTCCTCGACCTCGGGCTCGAACGGCTTAGGCTGCGTCTTCTCGCGCTCCAGGACCCCGGCGAGCATGCTCGGTTTCTTCGGATCGGCCATGGGAAAGCACCTCGTCGATCAGGGCTTCGAACGCCGTCGCGGCGGGCGACTTCGGCGCGTGGTCTAGGATCGTCAGGCCGCGGGCGTGGGCGGCCTCGATGGCGGCTGAGAGCGGGATCGTGGCTTTGTGGACCAGCCCGCCGAACGTTTCGCGGAGCTGACGTTCCACATCGCGGCTGGTGGCGTCCTTGCGGGCCTTGCACAACACCAGGCCGGCGAGCCTGAGCCCGGGGTTGTAGGCGTCGCGGATCTCCTCCACGGCCCGCCTGAGGTCCACCAGGCCGAGCACCGCGTACATCGCGGCGTCGACCGGAGCGACGACTTCCGTGGCCGCCGTCAGGACGTTGATCGTCGACAGGTTGAGCGACGGGCCCGAGTCGATGAGGACCTCGTCGTACCCGCGGACGTCGACCAGGGCCGACCGGAGGCGCGTGTCCCGCCCGAGCTCCTGGGCGAGGGCGATGTTCGCCCCGCCGAGGGAAGATCCGGCCGGCAGGACGTCGAGCCCCTCGGTGGGCGTCGGCCGGATCGCGTCGACCGCGGCGGCGTGGCGCAGGAGGACCTCGCCCAAGCCGACGTCTCCGCCCCCCTGCCCTCGCGTCACCGTCCAGGTCGCATGCCCCTGCGCGTCAGCGTCGATCAGCAGCACGCGCCGGCCGCGCTTCGCCAGCCCGACGGCGATGGTCGCCGCGCAGGTCGACTTGCCGACACCGCCCTTGAGGTTCACGAACGCGATCCGTCGCATCGGCCTTATCCCCATTCCTGGAAGGATCATCGTTCGCGACGGCCTGGGGCTTGAGCGTCGGGACGTCCAAACGTCGGAGGATCGCGGCGCCGGCCCTCTCAGAGGCTATCCGGTAAGACTCCAGGGCCGTACGTTGTTGGGGTGGAAGGACGCCCCGACGACCCGCCGCCCCAAGGACGACCCGCGTGCGCAAGCCCTATCCCTCGGATCTGACCGACGAGCAATGGGCGATCCTGGAGCCCATGATCACGATCAATACGGACGGGCGGCCGCGGATCATTGACATGCGCGAGGTCGTCGACGCGATCCTTTATCTGAACCGCTCGGGCTGCCAGTGGGACATGCTGCCGCACGACCTGCCGGCGAAGAGCACGGTCTACGACCACTTCGCCCGCTGGCGCGACGACGGCACCTGGAAGCGGGTCCAGGAGGCCCTGCGGCGGCGGGTCCGCGAGGCGGCCGGCCGCGACCCGGCCCCCAAGGTCGGCTGCATCGACAGCCAGACGGTCAAGGGGGCCGAGGTGGGCGGGACTCGGGGCTACGACGGCGGCAAGAAGCCGTCGGGCCGGAAGCGTCACATCGTCGTGGACTCGCTGGGCCTGCTGCTGGCCGTGCTGGTCTCGGCGGCGAACCTCGACGACGGGACGTGGGCCCCGCGCGTGCTGGCCCGCCTGACCGCCGGGCAGTGCACGCGGCTGGAGGCCGTGCGGGGCGACGCCAAGTACCGGAACCACGCGCTGGACCGCTGGCTGGCGGACGGGCGAAGGATCGGGGCGTACGTCGTGGAAGTCGTCGAGCGGCCGCCCGGCTCGGTCGGGTTCGTCCACGTCGCGAAACGCTGGGTCGTGGAGCGGACGTTCGCCTGGATCGGCCGCTCGCGGCGCAACAGCCGCGACTACGAGCGGCTGGAGATCTCGTCCGAGGCGATGATCATGCTCGGGTCGATCCATCGCATGCTCCGGACGTTGGAACCCGATCTATACGATCCGCCCGCGCCCTTCAAATACCGCGAAAACCAGGGATTGGTTACCGGATAGCTTCTTACAGGGCGAACGTGGGGTCGATGACGCCGTAGTCCCGGTCGTCCTTCCAACAGCCTGCCTGCCGGCTGTCGCCGAAGTGGGACCCGGCCGAGGACGCAGCACCGGCGCTCGTGGCATCGCCGTCGATCGAGAAAGACTTCTCGCAGTCGTCGGTCCATTCGATCGCGCCGACCCCTTACGCCCGGCTATCCGCCGAGGGCCGGAACTGGTGCGGCGTATTCACGAGCGCGCCGGACGCTCGCGGGTCAGGCCTTTGGATCAGGGCGTCTTCGAATGCCGTGGCAATCCGGTGGGACGAGAACTTTGGTAGAACCGCTGCATGCTTCGTTGAGTGCTCCGAATTCGGCCGTGGACATGGGGCCGCCATCTAGAAAGAGGGCGGGGGACGAGGATGGCCGGAGGACGACCCTGCCGAGGGTTCACCCTGATCGAGGCGATCGTGGTCGTCGCGGTGATCGGCGTGCTGGTCGCCCTGCTGCTGCCGGCCGTCCAGGCGGCGCGCGAGGCCGCCCGTCGGATGGGATGCGTCGGCAACCTGAAGCAGCTCGCCCTGGCGGCGGCCGGATACGAGCATCAGGTGGGCTGCTATCCGATGGGGAACCCCGTCCGCACGGACGCCAGGTTCCCCCAGGCCGTCCTCGACGGCCACAGCGTCTTCGTCGCGCTGCTGCCCTTCCTGGAGCAGAAGCCGCTCTTCGACGCGTTCAACTTCGACAGGTCGATCAACTACTGCGACAACGCGACGGCCATCGCCACGAGGGTGGCCGTCCTCTCCTGCCCGAGCGACCACGCGGCCGGCGGGCCGAAGCCCGCCCTCTACTGGCTGATCGACGCCGTAGGGCCGTCGATGACGAACATCTCCTCGTACGCCGGCTGTTCGGGGATGGTCTATCGATATCCGGCGTCGGCCGCGGAGATCGCGAGGATGCCGCTCCACAACCGGCAGTGCGACGGCGTGTTCTTCGTGGACAGCCGCGTCCGCCGGGCGGAGATCGCGGACGGCGCGAGCAACACTCTCATGTTCTGCGAGCGGGCCCACGCGCGACTGACGATCCCCGGGCCCGACGAGTACCACTGGTGGTCCGACGGCTGGATGTGCGACAACCATTTCCTGACGGCGTTCCCGATCAACCCGACCATCGCCCCAGACCCGGCCGGCTACTACGGCTACACGGCGCAACTCTGGGCGGCCTCCAGCCTGCACGGGGGCGGCGCGAACTTCGCGATGTGCGACGGATCGGTACGGTTCCTCAAGGACTCGATCGACACCATGGCCGTCGACGGCAACGGCATCCCGGTGGGGGTCGCTGGCAACGTCGAAGTCGGCGTCACCTTCGCCCCCGGGACGAGGTTCGGGGTGTATCAGCATCTCGGCAGCAGGGCGGGCGGAGAGGTCGTGGGCGCGGACGCTTACTGAAGGCGCGCCGGCCCGGGTCGCGCGAGCCCGCCTGAGTCGCTAAGCCGGCCTCGCGTCCCGGGCGGGCCGTCGGCCCCGCACCCGATCGAGAGCCCGGTCCGCGTCGGCCGTGCGCCGAGGGGTCCGGGTCCATCGCGATCACGGGGGACTTCGGGAAACGCCTTGCCGCGGCCTCGCGAGTCCGCAAACATAATTGCATGCCGGCACTGGCCGGCGGCCCGACGCCGGGGCCGGACGCGGCGACGGACGTCATCCTCATGGGCGAACGCCAGGCCGTCACGCAGATCCTCGATGCCATCGGCGGCGGCGACCCGAAGGCCGCCCGCGAGCTGCTCCCCCTCGTCTACGACGAGCTCCGCGCCCTGGCCTCGCGCCGCCTCGCGGGCGAGTCGCCCGGGCAGACCCTCCAGGCCACCGCCCTGGTGCACGAGGCGTACCTGCGGCTGGTGGGGCCCGACGACCCCCGGCCCTGGAACGACCGCCGGCACTTCTACGCCGCCGCCGCCGAGGCGATGCGTCGCATCCTGATCGATCGCGCCCGCGACCGTAGGCGCCTAAAGCGGGGGGGGACGCGACGTCGCGAGCCCCTGGCGCTGGAGCACCTCCTGGACGACGACGCCCCGCCCGACGACCTGATCGCCCTCGACGAGGCGGTGGAGAGGCTGACGCAGGTCGACCCCGGCGCCGCCGAGCTGGCCAAGCTCCGCCTCTTCGCCGGCCTGGGGCTGGGAGAGTCGGCCAGGACGCTCGGCATGCCCCGGCGCTCGGCCGACCGCCTGTGGGCCTTCGCCCGGTCCTGGCTCTTCGTGGCCTTGAACCCGCCCGACCCGGCGGGCTGACGCCCGGAATCTTGGCGCACCCGCGGCCCGGACGGGGCTTACTCGGGGGATCCCTCCTCAAACTCTAGAGGCCTCGATGCCCCCCCGCGATCTCCGCTCGATATTCCTCGGTGCCGTCGACCTCCCCCCCGGCCCGGGTCGGGACGCCTTCCTCGACGAGGCGTGCGACGGCGGCCCGGCGCTGCGCGCCCAAATGGAGGCCCTGCTGCGGGCCCACGAAGCCGCCGGCGGCTTCGTCGACTCCCCGACCACCGGGGCGTCCCCCGACGCCGACGCTCCCCCGGGGGCGGCGGTCGATGCCGAGGCGTCGCGGACGGGGATCGGGTCGCGCATCGGGCCCTACAAGCTCCTCCAGGTCATCGGCGAGGGGGGGATGGGCGTGGTCTTCATGGCCGAGCAGGAGAGGCCCGTGCGTCGCAGGGTCGCCCTGAAGGTCATCCGGGCCGGCATGGACACCGGCCAGGTCGTGGCGCGGTTCGAGGCCGAGCGGCAGGCCCTCGCCCTGATGGATCATCCCAACATCGCCAGGATCCTCGACGGAGGCGCCACCGACGCGGGCCGGCCCTACTTCGTGATGGAGCTGATCGCGGGCGTCCCCATCACCCGATTCTGCGACGAGGCCGGGCTCTCGCTCCAGGAGCGGCTGAAATTGTTCACGGCCGTCTGCGGCGCGGTCCAGCACGCACACCAGAAGGGGGTCGTCCATCGCGACCTGAAGCCCTCCAACATCCTGGTCGCGACGGTCGACGGCCGACCGACGCCCAAGGTGATCGACTTCGGCGTGGCCAAGGCGATCGAGCAGCGGCTGACCGAGCGGACGATGTTCACGCAGTTCGGCGCGCTCGTCGGCACGCCCCAGTACATGAGCCCCGAGCAGGCCGACGTCGGCGGCCTGGACGTAGACACGCGGAGCGACGTCTACTCGCTCGGGGTGATCCTGTACGAGCTGCTCACCGGCAGCACCCCCCTGGAGCGCGACGGCCTCGTGGGGGCGGCCGTCGCCGCGATCCTGCTCCGCATCCGCGAGGAGGAGCCGCCCCGGCCCAGCACGCGCATCTCGGAGTCGTCGCAGAAGCTGGCCTCCCTGTCCGCCGTCCGCGGCGTCGAGCCGGCGCGGCTGACGAGGATCGTCCGCGGCGACCTCGACTGGATCGTGATGAAGGCGCTGGAGAAGCAGAGGTCGCGCCGCTACGACTCGGCGGCCGGGCTCGCCCGGGACGTCCGCCGACACCTCGACGGCGACCCGGTGGAGGCCCGCCCGCCGTCCTCGCGTTACAAGCTGGGCAAGTTCGCCCGCAAGCATCGCGCGGCGCTGGCCGCGGCCGCCGGCCTCGCGCTGATCCTCGCGGCCGCGACGGCGGTCAGCGCCGCGATGGCCGTCGCGGCCTCGAGGGCGAGGGCGCGGTCGGAGGCCGCCCGCAAGGAGGCCGAGGCGACCACGCGCATCCTGATCGACCTGTTCCGCCTGCCCGACCCGAAGCTGCGGCGGAAGAACGTCCGGGTGGGAGAGCTGCTCGACGGGGCGATCGAGAAGGTCGAGGGCGACGAGGCCGTCTCCGACGGCCTCCGGGCGAGGGTGCTGCGCCAGCTGAAGTCGGCCCGAGACGCGGCGGGGGCGCCGGGCCCCAGGATGGCCGACCTGATGACCGGGGCCGTCCGCGACGTGATCGGGGGCGGCGCGACCATCCCGCCGAGGGTGCGCGGCAGGCTCCTCTACGCCCTGGGCCTGACGTGCCTCACCCTCAACAACGACGGCGCGGCCTCGCACGACGCGATGGCGGAGGCGGCGCGGATCGGGGACGAACTCCTCGATCCGGACGACCCCGAGCTGCTCGCGACGCGGGCCGAGGTGGTCAACGAGGGCATCCCCCGGCCGTTCGACGACCGCCTGGAACGCTATGCGCGAGAGACCATCCGACGCTGCGAGCGCACGCTCGGCCGCGACGACGGGCTCACGCTCCACGCCCGCAGCCTCCTGGCCATTTATCTGGGCGACAATCGGCGGTTCGACGGGACGGTCGAATTCGCGCGGGAGACGTTGAGGCTGGCGGAGAGCCGCTACCGGCCGTGGGACGAGCCCGTATACGAGGCGAGGACGGTCCTCGGGTCCCTCCATCACCAGACCGGGGATTTCCAGGAGGCTTACGCGGTCGCCGGCCGCAATTACGAGGCGATGTCCCGGCCGCCGGGCCCGGGCCCCCGTTCCTACGACGCGATCCTCGTCCAGGGCCAGCTCGCCCAGCAGGCGTACCAGACGAGCCGCCTCGAAGAATCCATCGACGTTCGGAAGGACGTCGTCGAGAAGTGCGTCGAACTCCTGGGCGAGGGCCATTCCCTGACCCTGGCGAACCGGAGACAGTTGGGCGCCGCCCAGTGGGATCTCGGTCGGCGGGAGGAGGGCATGGCGGAGATGCGCCGCGTCCTGGCGCGCGCCCGCGTGGAACTCGGCGAAGCCGACCTCTTCACCCTCCAGCTGCGATCCCTCGTCGTCCGGCTGGACGCCCTCCCGCCCGCGAACGCCGCCGAGGCGATCCCCGAGCTGCGGGCGGTGGCGGCCTCGATCGGCGACGATTTGAGCGCGACGTCGAGATTCCTCTTGATGGACGAGGTGAAATTTTCGCTCGTCTATTGCGAGTTGTGGACGGGCCGGTTCGAGCAGGCCGAGAAGGACTGCGAGGACTTGGTCGCGCTCGTGGAGGACCGCCGCCGCAGATTCGGACGCGACGATTGGATCCGGCAGAGGGAATTCCGGGCCAAGCTGCAGCTGGCGGCCGCGCGGCTCTGCCTGTCGAAGTTCGCCGACGCCCGCCTGCTGGTCGACGAGGTGGCCGGACAGATCCCCGAGGGCGAGGAGGACATGGGCGAGCTCCTGAACGAGGCCCGCTACCAACGGGCGGCCATCTGCACGCTCGAGGGGCGGGCGGCCGAAGCCCTCGAAATCTCGAAGGACATCGAACGGCATCACGAGAGCCTCGACCTCCCCCGCGACGTGATCCCCCATCGCCTGCGGCTGCTCGAGGCCGATTGTCATTTCCAACTCGGCCGCTACGACGAGGCCGAGCGTCTCTGGGATGAGACGATCCCGCACCTGCCCCCGGACTTGGCGGAGTTCCGCCTGCGTTGGGGCATCCAATCCCGTCAGGGCGCCGTCTACATGAAGCGAGGGGAATACGCCAGGGCCGAGCCCTTGATCACGGCCGGTTATCAGGAGATGAAGGACCGCGAGCGGCTGGTCGAACCCTCCATCCGGCCCCGGCTGGCCGAGAACGCCCGGCGGGTCGTGGACCTCTACGAGCGTTGGGGCAAGCCGGACCGGGCCGCCGAGTGGCGGGCGCGGGTGGGGCGGCTCGACTCGCCGGGGCTCCCGGAGGACGTCTTCGCGCGACCATGATCCGTCCCGCCCCCGACCGTGGTCCGGGGACGATCCGCGCGCGGCTCGATCCACCCTACGGTCCTCATGCTCGAGGCGACGGTCGTCCTACGCCCGCCCGGAGGGACCTCGCGAGCCCCGGTCGGGTCGCCCCGCGGGGCGCGACACCGCCGGCGTCGTGAATGGGTTCGGACGTAGCGCCGCCGAATCGATGCATCCGTCCGTCGGCCTTGCGTCCGACGCACGATCGCCTCGGAAAAAACATCGGCCGAGCTGGCGCATGTCGTGGAGGGACGGTGCTTATGGGGGGGTGAGGGCCGCCAGTCGCGGCGACCGGACTCGAACCCTGAACCCCGAACGGGAACGCCCCATGAATCTCCTGAACCTACTCCGAGGCGGGAAGCGAAGCATCCGACCGTCGGCCCGTCGTCGGACGCTTTTCGCCGGCCGCGTCCTGGAGGGCCTGGAAGATCGTCGACTGCTGGCGACCTATGCGACCTCGTCCGGCCTGAGACTCGCCCTCGCAGACGGTCCGACGCCGAGATCCGAGGCGGTCGTCGAGAATACAGACGCCAGGGTGCCGGCCGGTTGGCTCGCGCCCTCCGACGGCCTCCCTCCCCTGCGACCCCTCTTGCCCCGAAACGGCGATGCGAGGCCTTTTCCGTCGCGGGGCGTCGGCGAGGGTGCCTATGGGCCCAGAACTTCAGTCCGCATTGCAATACCCACGCCGACTCCCCCGAGGCCGACTCCCACGCCGACTCCCCCGAGGCCGACTCCCACGCCGACTCCCCCGAGGCCGACTCCCACGCCGACGGGTTTGGAGACCTATGAAGCGGGAGACCTGAACATCTCGGTCGACATCGGCGACGTCAACGCGGACGGCAAGCCGGACGTACTGGTGTCGAATCACAATAACGACGGTGAGCCGTCGCTCAACATCCTGCTGAACAAGGGGGATGGCACGTTACTGCCGAAGGTCGGGTACGACGGCGGCCTTCATGCCGACCAGGCGAAGCTGGCGGACATGGACGGCGACGGGAAGCTCGACGTCGTGGCGATGAACTGGGGAGGCCAGGTGAGCGTCCTGAAGGGCCGCGGCGACGGCACCTTCGCGCCCCGGGCCGCCTATCCGAGCGGCGGTGAATCGCAGACCGGGATGGCGGTCGTCGACCTCAACGGGGATGGCAGGCTGGATGTGGCCACGTCCCAGTATTATACGGGATATGTCAACGTATTGCTGAACGACGGGGATGGAACTTTGAGGCCTGTTGTCAGCCGTCGGACGACCTCGGGCGTCTTCTGGGTCGCGGCGGCCGACGTGGACTCGGACGGGAAGGCCGACCTGATCTCGGCGACCTGGGACTCGCGCGAGGGCAACGTGTTCCTGAACCGCGGGGACGGCGAGTTCGCCGCCCCGACGACGTTCGGCCTCGGCTACAACGTCACGCACCTGGCCGTCGGCGACCTCGACCGGGACGGAAAGGCCGACCTGGTCGCCTCGAACACGGGCGACGGGACGATCGGCGTGCTGCTGGGCCGGGGCGACGGGACGTTCGCCCCCCAGAAGACGTATGCGGCGCCGGGCGTCGGCAACGCGGCCGTCGCCGACCTCGACCGCGACGGCGTGCCGGACGTGGTCGCGACCGACTTCGGCGACGGGGCGATCAGCCTCTTCCGGGGGGTCGGCGACGGGACGTTCGGGGCCCGCCGGGCGATCGCGATGGGGGCGGGCCCGGCCGGGGTCGCCGTCGGCGACCTGGACGGCGACGGCCTGGCCGACGTCGTGACGGCCAACCGGAACGACCGACGCATAAGCATCTTGAGGGGCAGGTTTCGACCGGGTTCGTGATCCGAGCCGATGCGACGTGGAGGTGCAAGGGCGGCCCCGGGGTCGCCCTTCTTCATGCCCCGCCTTCCGAGATCACCTTCGGCAGATACGGGTCGCCTGGCCGTTCGAAAGCGCGGGAAGGTCGGTCCGGCGGCCGGCTCGACGAGCCGCCGTCGCATCCGCTGGGACGATCGGCCTGGGGGCGTTGCAGGCGGCCGTCCATCGAACAGGCCCCCTACTCCGTCCAAGCCGAACCTAGGTGCCATTATCGGACGCAGTAAGGACCCGACTCAAAGGACTTGGCTTAACGAGACGACACGGCGGCCGCCCGGGCTTCCGCCCTGAATCGAATCCTCGCCACAGGTTCAGTTTGCGTAACGGCGTTCTGGGTTCGACCCTTATAAGTCGGCGGGCGACTCTTCCGGATCGGCGCGGGAGCTGTCGACGGCGTCGCCTGATGAGTCCCTTCGGCCATCGCCTTTAGGAGGCTCAGGGCGGACGCCGAGCCGACCGACTTAACGATCGTGAACTCGGCGATCGACCCGATGACCTGGTTGAACGTCGAAGCCGGCTCCGTAAGCCGTGGTTCGGACTTCGCGCCGGACTTGACGGCTCGGCCGTCGCGTAGGGGTGCATTTAGTTGGCGAAAGCCCGCGGCATTCCAGGGAGCCGACGCCGCCGCTGCCGACAGCCTTCGACGCATAACGACCGACGGCGTCGGTGATTGGACGACGCCCGCCGGGCCGCGTCGTCATCACCGTAGCAAGCCGCGCCTAAATGGCCGCAAGGTCCATCACGGGTCAACGACGGCGGAGGATCGACGGGCGGCGATTCGCTCCGGCGAGGATGCCGCCGTCGAAGGCCGCGGCGTAGCCGATCGACGGGACGGCGATCCGGAACCGTCGCTGGAGTCGGAGGCGGCTGTTGAACGACAGGGTGACCGAGCGGGTCGCGGGGTCGTAAGTCGCGGCGCGGACCGGGATCCGCACGCCGACGCCGCGAGGCCCGATCGGGCCGGTCACGACGTATCGGTCCGGATTCGAGGCGACGGAGGTGTCGACGTCGCCGCTGAATGTCAAGACGAGGGTCGTCGGTTGGGCGTGGAAGCCGTATCGGAGGAGGTTGACGACGGACGGGATCAGCGGGGCGTTCGGCTGGATGACCGTCGACACCGATCCCGAGGCGCTCTGCGCGACGTCGGCGTTCCCGGAAAACACCGCCCGGAAGTCGTGGACGCCGGGTGCGAGGTCGGCGAGCGACAGGCTCGCCGCGCCGCCGACCAGCGGCGCGGAGCCGATCAAGACGTCGCCGTCGTAGAAGAACACCGTCCCGGTCAGGTCGACCGCGCCGGGAGACGTCGCGACGATCGACGAGGTGAGGGTCGCCGATCGCCCTGAGACCGCGACCGTCAGCGACGAGGCGGTCGTCGCCGGGGCCACGACGACGGCGACCGGAGCGTTCGAAGTCGCGGAGGAAAAGTTTGCATCTCCGGAATAGACGGCTCGGATCAGGTGGTTCCCGGCCCTCAGGGAACTCGTCGTGAACGACGCGAAGCCGGAGCTCGCGCCCGCCGATCCAGCGTCCAGGCCGGCGAGGCGTAGCTGCCCGATGGGCGCGGAGCCGAGAAAGACCTCGCCGTCGTAGAAGGCGACGGTCCCGGTCATCAGGGTCACGCCGTCGGACGGCGCCGCGAAGGCGGCCGTCAGCGTCACGTCCTGGCCGAAGAAGACCTGCGACGGCGAGGCCGAGATCTCGCCGGAGGCGGTTGTCGACCTCTCGACGACCACGACGACGGGACCGGACGTGGTCGGAGCGAACAGGGCGTCGCCGCTGTAGCTGGCGGTGAGCGTCGCGGCGCCGACCGCGAGACCGGCCGGGATGGTATAGACGGCGACGCCGTTCGGGCCGATCGGGACCTCGGCCAGGATGGTCTCGCCGATGCGGAAGACGACGGTCCCCGTCGGAATCGGCCCTGGTCCTTCACGCGAGATCGTCGCGGCGACGGTGATCGGTCCGCCGAAGACGGCGGGGTCGGGGGACGCGACGACGCTCGCGGACGTGGCGGTTTTCACGGAGACGTCGACCACGATCGCCCCGAGGTCGGCGACGGCGGCGATCGCGTTTCCGGCCAGGTCTTTCACGCCGCCGGCGACCACCGAGATCACATACTCGCCCTGGAAGCTCCCGGCCCAGGTGGCCGCGGGGGCGGCGACGGTGTAGGTGACGACGTCGCCGACGACCGTGAAGCCGGTCACCGTCGCGCCGTTGCCCACCGTGATGTTCCCGACCCCGAAGGTCGAAGGGTCGATCCCCGAGGCCCCGCCGCCGTAGGCGATTCTCACTGTCGTCGTCGACGCCTCGCCCGCCGCGGCGTTGACCGGAGGTGCGGCCGTCAGAGTCGCCGTCGGGAGGGCCGTGGCGACGAGGAACGATCCGAGGTCGGCGACGGCTGCGATCGCGTTTCCGGCCAGGTCCTTCACGCCGCCGGCGACCACCGAGATCACATACTCGCCCTGGAAGCTCCCGGCCCAGGTGGCCGCGGGGGCGGCGACGGTGTAGGTGACGACGTCGCCGACGACCGTGAAGCCGGTCACCGTCGCGCCGTTGCCCACCGTGATGTTCCCGACCCCGAAGGTCGAAGGGTCGATCCCCGAGGCGCCGCCGTTGTAAGTGACGGAGATCATCGTGTTCGAGGAACCTCCGCTCGCGTTGTCGACGGTCGGGGCGCTCGCGAGGGTCGCCGTGGGCAGGGCCGTGGCGACGAAGAACGAGCCGAGGTCGGCGACGGCGGCGATCGGGTTGCCGGCCAGGTCCTTCACGCCGCCGGCGACCACCGAGACCGTGTAAACGCCCTGCGCGCTGGCGGCCCAGGTGGCCGAAGGCGCGGCGACGGTGTACGTCACCACGCCGCCCGCGACCGCGAACCCGGTCACCGTCGCGCCGTTGCCCACCGTGATGTTCCCGACCCCGATCGAGGCCGGGTCGATCCCCGCGGTCGCGTCGGAATAGGTGACGGCGACCGTCGTCGTCGACGCCCCGGCCGCCGCGTTCGTGACCGTCGGGGCGGCGGTCAGCGACGCCGTCGGCGCCACCGTGTCGACGAGGAACGACCCGAGGGAGGCGGCGGCGATCGCGTTGCCCACCATATCCGTCACGCTACCCGCCACGACCGAAATCGCGTAGGGGCCCTGGACGCTGGCGGCCCAGGTGGGGAATGGCGCAGAGACGGAGTAGGTGACGACGTTCCCCGAAACCGAGTATCCGATGACGGTCGCGCCGTTGCCGACCGTGATGTTTCCGACGCCGAAGCTTGCGGGATCGAGGCCGACCGCACCGCTGCCGTAGGCGACGCTGACCGAGGTCGAGAATCCCGAGGCGTCGGCGGCGTTGACAGTCGGTGCGCTCGCGAGTGTCGCCGTGGGCAGGGCCGTGGCGACGAAGAACGAGCCGAGGTCGGCGACGGCGGCGATCGGGTTGCCGGCCAGGTCCTTCACGCCGCCGGCGACCACCGAGACCGTGTAAACGCCCTGCGCGCTGGCGGCCCAGGTGGCCGAAGGCGCGGCGACGGTGTACGTCACCACGCCGCCCGCGACCGCGAACCCGGTCACCGTCGCGCCGTTGCCCACCGTGATGTTCCCGACCCCGATCGAGGCCGGGTCGATCCCCGCGGTCGCGTCGGAATAGGTGACGGCGACCGTCGTCGTCGACGCCCCGGCCGCCGCGTTCGTGACCGTCGGGGCGGCGGTCAGCGACGCCGTCGGCGCCACCGTGTCGACGAGGAACGACCCGAGGGAGGCGGCGGCGATCGCGTTGCCCACCATATCCGTCACGCTACCCGCCACGACCGAGACGGTGTAGGTGCCTTGAGCACCGGCGGCCCAGGTGGCCGTGGGGGCGGCGACGGTGTAGGTGACGACGTCGCCGACGACCGTGAAGCCGGTCACCGTCGCGCCGTTGCCCACGATGATGTTCCCGACCCCGAAGGTCGAAGGGTCGACCCCGGAGGCTCCGCCGTCGTAGGCGACGCTGAGCGGCGTGGTAGCAAGAGCGCCGGAGGCGGCGTTGACCGGCGGCACGTTCGCTAGGACGGCGGTTGGGAGGGTCGTGTCGACGAGGAACGAGCCGAGGTCGGCGACGGCGGCGATCGGGTTGCCGGCCAGGTCCTTCACGCCGCCGGCGACCACCGAGACCGTGTAAACGCCCTGCGCGCTGGCGGCCCAGGTGGCCGAAGGCGCGGCGACGGTGTACGTCACCACGCCGCCCGCGACCGCGAACCCGGTCACCGTCGCGCCGTTGCCCACCGTGATGTTCCCGACCCCGATCGAGGCCGGGTCGATCCCCGCGGTCGCGTCGGAATAGGTGACGGCGATGCTGGTGGTGGCCAGGCCGGAGGACATGGCGTCGACCGCCAGGGCGGATGTGAGGGTCGCCGTCGGTGGAACGGTGTCGACGAGGAACGAGCCGAGGTCGGCGACGGCTGCGATCGGGTTGCCGGCCAGGTCTTTCACGCCCCCAGCGACCACCGAGATCACATACTCGCCCTGGAAGCTCCCGGCCCAGGTGGCCGCGGGGGCGGTGACGGTGTAGGTGACGACGTCGCCGGAGACGCTGAATCCCGTGACGGTGGCACCGTTGCCGACCGTGATGTTCCCGAGCCCGAAGGTCGCCGCGTCGATCCCGCTGCCCGAGTTATCGGTGTAGGTGACGACGACGTTGGTCGTTACGGCGGCCGCACCCGCGACGTTGATCGTCGTCGCGGCGTCGAGCGTCGCGGAAGGGAGGAGGAGGATCTGGAAGGCGCCGACGTCGGACGCGCTGGCGGGACGCACGACGCCCCGCTGGTCTACGGTCGGGATCGTGATCCCGAAGACGACCGACCCACCTGAAAGTCCGGCAGTCGCGGTTTGCATGAGCAGGGCGACGGTCGGGGTCGGACCGTCGTTGTCGGCGAGGCCGGCCGGATCAAGGTCGACGGTGGACGTGTCGTCGACGCCGCCCGTCGCGAAGGCCCCGGTCACGCCGTAGACGATGTTCGTATACGCCGCGCCGTCGAGGGAGGCCGTCGCCGTATTCGTGTTCGACCCGCCGCTCCCGATGCTCTTCGCCGAAGCGTCGAGCGTGAGGATGAGGTTATTCTGGGCGCCCCCCTCGCTGACGAGGATCGAGTTGGCCAGCTCGACGCTCGCGGACACGGGGCCTCCCTTGGTGAACGCTGCGCCCGACCGCCACTCTCGCCCGAAAGTGAGGCTGTAGACGTCCAGGCCGTTGGAGACGACGGCCGACTGCGCGCCGCCGGTCCCCGAGACCGTCGTGTTCAGGGCGAAGGTGGCGTTGACGAGGACGACCGAGCCGTTGAGGTTGAAGACGCCGCCGCCGAACCCGCCGCCGGCCTGGGCCTGCTTGGCCGAGTTCCCGCCCGTCGCGTAATTGCCGGCGATCGTGGAGTTGACGATGGTCAGGTCGCCGGTGAAGTTGAAGATGGCCCCACCCATGCCGCCGCCGCCGCCGCCGCCGCCGTTGCCGAGCGCCTGGCTTCCGCTCGCCCCCGCTCCCCATCCGCCCTCCCGACCGCCGGCGGAGGGGTTGCTGGCGCCGCCGCCGCCGCCGAAGCCTCCGTCTCCGCCCGAACCACCGCCGCCGAACACGGCGTTTCCGCCGCCGCCGCCGCCGAACCCTCCGCCCGCTCCTTCACCGTTTCCGCCGCCGCCGCCGCCGACGCCGCCGCCGCCCGCGCCCATGATCGTGGAGATGCCTCCCTGGCCGAACGAACCGCCGGGGTCGGAGCCTAACCCCGACGACGCGCCGCCGCCGCCATCGCCCCCGACCGCCCCGCTTCCGGCTCCGCCGAGATTGCCGCTGCCGCCGCCCGGCCCGGCCCCCCCGGGGTCGCTGGCGTTGAATCCGCCGCCGCCGCCGTTGGCTGAAAAATTGCCCTCTCCCCCGGCTCCTCCGACCGCTCCCGGCGCCGTCCCGCCGAATCCGCCGCCCGCGCCCCCGGTTGCATCTTCACCGATGCCGCCGCCGCCGCTGCCCGATCCGACGTTGGTGCCGCCGCCGACGGCGCCGCCGCCGGCGATGGTGACGCCGTTTAGATTCACGGCGCCCATGTTGAAGATCGCGCCTCCCGCGCCCATGCCGCCGCCGCCGTTTCCGGCGTCGCCGCCCTTCGCGAGGCCGTTGGAGAGAGTCAGGTTGCTGAGGTTCAAGGTTCCGAACGCGACGCCGCTCTGGGCGGCCGCGACGTAGAAGAATCGGAAGTCCGGAGTCCCGACCGCGCCGCTCCGTTGCAGGAGGGCGCCGCTGATCGGGTCGCCGTTGATCGTCAGGTCACCGACGATCGCCGGGAGCGCGTTCGGGCCGTACCAGTAGTTGTCGGCCTGGGTGAAGGTGTATGTGCCCGACAGGTTGATCGTATCGGCCGGATCGACGTTGGCGTTCGCCGTCTCGACCGCCGTCACAAGGTCCGAGACGAGCCCGCTGGATACGTTGAAGACGGCCGGCACGGTGCGGTCTTCCAGGTGCTCGATCGAACACTTGCGGCTGCGGGCCTTGGAACGCGCGGCCTGGCGGCCCTTGCGAAGTGACGGGAACCCGCGATATCGATTGCTGCCGGACATGTTGTTCACGCTCCTCGAGCTTGATTGCGACCTGGCGACCATCGGCCCGGAGGGGCGTTGTTGCGGAGGGTTCGCGGCGGCCCTCGGGCGATTTAGCCGCCGAGAGGACAGCCTAAGATGGCTTTTAGGAGCCCGTCGGTTTCCCACTAAATCAATATCTAATTGGGTTTGCGACGAATCGTCGAGTTCTTTCCGGGACAACTTAATAAAGGGTACCACAAGTTAATGAAATCCGTATTAGAAAATACAAATAAATATTTATGAATTGAGAAAGGCTGCGCGTCGACGCCGCCGCCGCCCCGCAGCTTCGGTAGCAGTGGTGAAGGCGGGCTGCGTCGTCCTTCGGACCCAGGGGGCTGTCCGAAGTCGATCTGGAGTCCTTCGCAGCAGCTCCCGACGACGGCCGCCGAGCCCGCCCCCGACCGACTCGGGCGGACCCGCCCGAGTCGGTCGGCTCCGCACCTGGAGCTACCGAAGCTCGACCTGGCGGGGTGGCGGCTCGAGCTTGTTCGGATCCGGCCTGCACGGAGTTGAGAAGTGCAGGTCGGTCCTCGCGCGGCTCAGCCGCAGTTGGGAGGCGCAGGTGACCTTGTCGGCGTGCAGCCCCGGCGTCGTCCGGCACACCGACGCACGGGGCCTGCGTCCGCGGCGGCACCCCCAAGAGCTTCGGCGGGTCGTGCAGGGCCGCATCCACGCGGCGCTGAAGACTCCCAGGCGGTATGGGCGGCGCTCGACCGGCAGCTGACCCAGGCCCGGCCTTCAAACCAATCGGTCAGGATCCGAGCGACTTGGTCACGGCGTCCGACGTCGAGCTCGGGGCCGGCCCCGCCTGGGAACACGGCGTCGGCGCCATGGCCGGGGAGATCTCGGTGCCGGTCTCGCACGGCCTGGGGACGTTAGCCGAGGCGGGCGGCGATGCATGGTCGCGATCAGCCGGCATGCGAGCCGAGGCCAAGTCGTGGCCTCCGCCACGCAAACTCGAGCCCATAGGCCTCCCCACCAACGGACCCGATTACCCGGGCCGTCCGGCTCGTTGGCCTCCTGGTCGCCTGCCTCAAGCGACCTGGAGTCGTGTTCCTCGTCGGCGTCGGCTCGACGGGGTCTTCAAGCCGTGGGAGTCGAGAGGTCGACTATTCAGGCCCCATGCCAACGCCGATCCCGGCCAGCCACTCACGACCCTCGTCGTCAGGACACTTTTCCAAGTGCGAGAATAACCCCCATTATCAGACCCACCGACGATGGCGGGGGTGGAGTAGACTCGCGACGCCGTGAAGGCGCTCACCCGATCTCGGAAGGCGATCGAGGCTCGGAAGACGGGCATCACGAGCACGGCCGGGGAGCTCACTCCGACCTGCCGACGATACGATCCCAGGAGCGACGAATACCGCGGACTGCTGCGGGCGTACCTCGAGTTCCAGACGAGGCCGATCCCCGCCCCGGATTCTCCATGCCCGGAAGAATTACAGGACGGCGAGGATCGACGAGCCGCCTGCCTGGGGCGAATCCGTCGGCTGCGGCTATTTCGTCATGTCCTCGGCAGGAAGACCGCCGGCGGAACCTTGAAGAAGCGAGCGAGGTCGACGACTTGGGACTTGGTGAGGTTTCGGGCGCCGCGAAGTACGGCGGAGACGGTGGACTGCGAGATGCCGACCTCGTCCCGGAGGTCGGTCTGGCTGACCCCTTTTTGCTCCATCAGCAAGCCGAGGACGTCGGCCTCGGAGGCGTCCGGGATCGGGCGCGTCCCGGCCTCGTAAGCCTCGACGAGGCCCGTGAGGACGGCCAGATACGATTCCGCGCCCTCGTCCAGGTCCCGACACATCAGAGTCTCGACCGTCGCCAACGCCTCGCCGAGGTGGGCGTCGTCCCGGATGGGTTGCAGCGGGAACTTCTTCACCAGGGCGAGATAGTTCCGAAGGTGGAAGGGGGGCGTGAGGGACGCCGTCGGCTTCATACGCTTCGCCTTCGCCATCCCGCCGGACGAGGCTGGAAGGCCGGCGGCCTCGTGCCGCTTCGGGACCTTGGCCCGTGATCCTTTCTTGATCGTCATCGTCTTCCACCTCTCTTAAGGGCCTTGCCCTCAGGCTTCTCTTTCGGCGACGCGACCGCCCCCGCCTTGGATTTCCCGGGCGGGTCGGGCTCATGGCACCCGCATTGGTCGGGCCATAGATCCCTGTCGTATTCCTTGTGGTCCATCACCCGTTTGATGAACACGATGGCTCGGGCGAAATCGACCTTGGCGATGATCCGATAGTGATTGCCGCCGACGTCGAAGACGAAGCAATTGCCTACCTTGTCGGCCGCGCGGAACGTCTGCTGGAGTTCTCCGAAGTTGGCCCAGACCATGGCCTCGGTGAGCTTGTACCAGGCTCTCATGCGAGACTCGGCCTGAGGATCTCCCGGCCGAGATCGCCAGAAATCTCGCAGCGGCGCCAAGGTCAATACGTGCATGTCGGTTTCCCGGAAGTCGCAGCGGCCCTGGGCCTACTATCGCAGAATGCGTTGAACGCGTCCAGGCCAAGTATCGCGTATTGCGATAGGATGGTCCTGTCGTCGCCCGGGGTCGAAGGCCTGGGGGCCCGCACGACGCAGTCCGGCGCGTATGCAAGCCGGGACCTTGTCGCAACGTCGGGAGAAGGCGAAGCCGGGGTGGATCGGCTCCAGGGCGATTGCACCATAAGCTATGATCCGAACAAGACTTGTTCGAGATAGCCGGTGTTGCATGCGGCCTTGAGACGCTTGTTCTTCACGCCGACCTTCTCGGTCTTCTCGTTCTTGAGCAGGCCGAGGGCCGCCCGGCGGACGACGCTGAGGTTGGCGTCGGCCAGCCCGGCGCGGACGCGGCAGCGGTCCTCGCCGAAGGTGACGTCGAGCTGCCAGTGCAGCGAATTCTCGATCCCCCAGTGGCCTCGGACCGCATCCGCGAACGCCTCGGCGTCCAGGCGGCGGCTGAGGATGTAATACCGCACGGCGTCGCTCGGCCTGCCGTCGCGCGTCGAGACGCTGATCGCCACGCCGATGGCCGCCAGGTCCGGCCACCGCTCGCGGTCCGGGAGGTCGGCCGGGGCGTCGCAGACGTAATACGACCGATGCTCGACCCGGCCGTGCCCCTTCTCCTTCGTCTCACGGCGGCCGACCTTGACGCGGGCGAAGTCGTCCTCCATGTGCCCCAGGAAGAAGTCCTCGACGCCGCGGTGCAGCGTCGGCTGATTGTCCTTCACGGCCAGGACGTAGTCGGCCTTGCGATCGAGGATCGTCCGGGCGATCTCCGTCTGGCAGCCCATCGCGTCGATCGTCACCAGGCAGCCCTCCAGCTCCAGCATGCGGAGCAGCTCGGGGATGGCCGTGATCTCGTTGGACTTCTCGTCGACGACCACCTGCCCGAGGCTCAGCCGGGCGTCCGTCGCCCACGCCGAGACCATGTGGATCGCCGACTTGCCCGACGCCCGGTCGAAGCTCCCGCGCAGCGTCTTGCCGTCGATCGCCACGGCCCGCCCGGCGGTCGCCTCGTGCAGGGCGGCGATCCAGCCCAGCAGGCATCTCTCGAAGGCCCCCGGGTCGAGGGCGCGGAAGATGGCGTTGAAGCGGTCGTGCGAGGGGACGCCGGCGGAGAGGTCGAGGAACTTCGCGAGCCAGTCGCGCCGCTCGCGGCCCCAGAGCGCGATCGAGACGAAGTCGTCCGCGCCGGCGACGACGGCGTAGACCGCGATGACGACGACGTTGATCAGCGGATAGGTGACCTTGCGACGCCTCGGGTCGGCCAGGCTCGCGAAGTGGTCCTGGAGGCGGACCGACGGAGATGGGGAATCGGGGTCGGGCGACGTCATGATCGAGGATCTCGGTCGACCCACCCGCCGGGCACCGGCCCGACCGTCGCGGGCCGATCCTCAAGATCCTCGCAAATCACCCATCATGGCGCAATCGCCCTGGGATCGGCTCAAGTCGAGCCGAACCAGTATAACGCCCATTATCGGACGCTGAAGCCCGCTCGCACTTCCACCCTTCTGCGTGGCTTTTCGCCGACTGTCGAGGCGTCCGAAAGCGGCCGTCCAGCCCGCGTCCACGCTCGATGACGCATCATCGTTACAAGACATAAAGGGCGTGGTTTTCACTGGTGTGCACGTATGTCAATGACTCCAATTATAGAAGGGCTGCGCGGTGCCGACCGCCGGAGCGCGTCGGCGTCCCGACGGTCGGCCGGGCGTTCTCGCCGCTCGCGCCCGATGGATTCGCAGAAGTGCGGGAGGCCACCGCCGGCATCCCGGGGAGCATGGCCCAAGCCGTCGTCGACGAGGTGAGGGCGGAAAGGTTCTAGATGCCCCGCTCCTTCTTCGACGCGAGCACCCTCGTCAAGCAACACCATGTCGAGGCCGGCATCCTCCAAGGTCCAAGCCGTACTCAGCCCCCCCGGTGCGGAGTCCTTGATCTCGAGGCTCTTGGCCCTTGAGGTGTTCTCCAGTTTCGCCCGAGATTTGCGATCACGCCGGTCGTGGAAAGTGCGCCGAGCTTTGTGGGCATGGAACTCTCGTGGGGGCCCTTCCGGAGGATCAACTCCAGCTATCCAACCGGCCTGCCTCGGCGACCATACCCGTTGGGGTAGACCCCGGTCGCCACTGCACAAGGATGCGGTTCACGCCGGGTCCATCGATCACGGGCGGACGGCTTCGCGTGGAGTGCCTCGACCAGAACTGCTTCACCAGTCTGGAAGACGCCAGAGAGGGGGCGGAACGTGTCACGTCGAGGACAATGGACGTCTCCTCGACGGCGCACTCGTCTGCCCGGCCATCAGGATAATCGAGTCAATTACTGAATTCATGTTCACTGATATGTAAATGCAAAAAGCTCTCGTTTCTCCGGTCCAGCTTCTCGGTGCGCATCACGCCCCATTGATCTGGGGGCGAATTGAACCTCAACGGCCGGATCGAGCTCGACATGAACGCCCGTATACACCTGCTGTAGCTCATACGGCCCCTGGTGACATGACCGTCGGATCTACCTCAGGATGTCATGAATCTCGAGGAACGCCGGGGGGCGTATGATGTGAGTGTGCATAGGTCATGAGTTTCCGACGCGAGGCGAGGAACCTGGTCAGGACCAAGCATGCGATCGTCGCCTGAACTACGGCGGTGGGCTCCGGCACCATGACGAGTTGAGCGCCCGACTCTCCGCCCAAGACGTCGAACTCGAGTCGGCTCAGGTCGACTGTGCCGGGGTCTGTACTGCTGAGAAACGTGTAGCCTGACAATATGCCGCCGATCGCAATATCCGCCGCTTCGGTGAGCGAGAAGTAATTCAACTCGTCGGCGACGGGGGGCAAGGGTGCGAAGAAATCCCAGTCGGCCATCGGGATTCCGTTCACGTTTTTCGGCGCGGTGATGAAACTCGAGGCGTCCAGGCCGAAGACGGTGTTGGCCCCTATGAGGTTGAGCCCACTGATGGTTTCAGATCGGCCCGTTTCCGGGTTGATGAACAGCCTGTTCACGATCGTCAAGTCGTACTCGTAAAGGCCGCCGCCGATCGAATGGGCCGTCACGATCAATTCGCCCCGAGCGGCGGGCGCGACGGCCAGCACGGCCGTGACGACGGAGATCTGGAAGACGGCGAACGTCTTGATACTCATCATAAATTTACTCGTTGAGAAAACGCGGCCGCCGTCGCCGGGGCTCGAGACAGGTTCGTGGGACGTTCGGGAGGGTCCACCTCAAGGCGTGAATTGCTGTACCGTCAGCGGCCCGTCGAGTCGGTCGCCCTCGCTCACGAGGACCAGGAGGCCGCCTTGGCCGTCGGGCTCCAGGTCGTGAGGGTAAGATCCCGCGGGCAAGTTGAACCGAGACGTCGACTCTCCGGTCGTCGGGTCCAGGGTGACGATGGCCGAGTCCGACGTCGGGGGGCTGAGTTCCTGCCCATTGAGGGAGGCATAGAGACGTCCATTCACCCAGGCCAGACCGTTGATGAGTGGGCTCGCCGCCATCTCAGACAGGATCACGCCGTCGGATTTCCGAATCCTGACGATGGAATAGTCCTGCCGGCCCGCACGGACCCCCTGCAGCCAGAACTCCTGGCCGTTCAGCGCGATCCCTCCCCATCGGCCCGCCGGCAAGGGGATCGACCCCTCGACGCCTCCGCCGGCGTTGGCGTCGAGCCTGTAAAGCTTCGCCTCATCGTAGACGATCTGCCACACGTCCGATCCATCGGCCACCGCCCCGCCTTTTTGACCTTTCAAGGGAAGCACCTCGAGCAGGCTCCCGTCGCTAGGGTCGAAAAGCTGGATCGTGCCGTCAACGTCCGTGGTTCGGACCGGGATTCCACCCGTCGCGAGCCCGGCGCGTCCGGCCTCTCCCATCCCGGTCCCCAAGATGAGGTTCGAGGTCAGATCCCGGATCTCGAAGTTGAGGATCTGGTCCGCGTTTCGGGAGCAGACGATTCCGATGTTCCTCGACGCGCCGGCGAGCGTCACCGTGGCTTTCGCCGTGATTCTCGTAGGCCCTCCCGCATTTTCAGAGGTGATTTCGACGCTCTTGAGGTCGTTCGACCTTATGAGCGTACGCGTCGCGGCGTTGTAGAATTCCAGGAAGCTCAACCGAGGTGAAGCATTCGACAAGGAATGTGCGTCGGACTCGTCCGGAACCCCCAGGACTGAGACCCGAACCAGGGACGCCTGGTTGTGGTTGCGCGGGTCGATGAATTTGCCCGCAAAGACTACAAGGTAGACGGGGGTCTGGCACGCGGCCGCGTAGACGGCGGGCCCCGTGTTCCCCAGGAAATCCTGCCTCGTCGGCAGAGCCAGCCCCGCATAGATCGTCGCGTCCCCAGGGAGGTTCAAGATCACCCGAAGAGCGGGCTGCTGGAATGCAGTGGCTTTATCTGACAGGAGCAGAAGGCCGGCCGGGCCGACTCCCGCGATCGCCATGATCTCCCCGAGGAAGCGCCTCCGACGAGATCCGGATTTCTGCTTGGGGTTCACGATTCACCTGGATTGCTCGGGTGTCCGTTACGCCAGACCGTTCGATCGTGCGAGATCCAATCCGCCGAGGGGATCCGCACCCATCCGACGCAAGCCGACCGTGGAAACCGGTCGATCGCCCAACGAGTCGAAAGACGAGACATGCCAGGCTTCCTTGCCGTCCTCTTGAGCCGAGCTTTGAGCATGACCAAATCGACCGGATATGTTCAATTGATACGATGTCAAATCGAAGCAACCGGGGCTGATAAGCGTCACCCGATGCCGAACGCGTGTCGTCGCGTCTGGAAATGAAGCGCCGTTGGAATCCATTCTTGTCGACGAGTTCAGGTCGTCAAACGGCAGGATAGACCTATTGGCCGGCATGTCAAATTAAAATCCGATATTTTCGCTCCAAGACGACTCCGCCCCGACCTGCTGCTGGACCGGCTCGGTTTCAGGTCGTGTGGAGCTGGCGAGATGAGAAACCGTCCAGGTAAGTCAGACCCCGGGTCGCCTGACGGACGACGGAGTCGGCGGAGACGTTCGCGTAGGCCCTCGCATCCGCCCATGGCTTCAAGGCGTCCGAGCGTGCGAACCTGCGACAACTCATTTGATGGGATATCGATACATCGATTTCAATCGACCAAGATCGGGCACGAACGTGCTCCCGGCCCTCGTCGCGTCGCTTGCGCCGGAGGTCGGCTGTGGATTGGCTCAGGAGAACTCGGCCAGTGCTGTTCGAAGAGCTTCGGGGATCGGGGACGGCGTCGGCCCGGCGGGACCGCGCCGCAGGCAGGCGACGCTTTGTCTGCCGCACGCGACCAAGAGCTCGCCGTCGCTCGAGACCCGCCAGTAATCGAAATGGAATGCGATGGAGTAAGTCCCCAGGGACTCAAGACTCATCCGCACGGCGACCTCGTCGAAGGGTTTCAATTCCGATAGAAAGTCGCAGGAGACGTTCGTGGTGACCAGGGCGATGTCGCGCTCCAGCGCGGCCAGGACGGCGGGGGCGTGGTCGCGGAGGAACATTTCCCGGCAGCGGCCTTGCCATCTCAGATGGTTGACGAAATAGATGTTCCCGAGGAGGTTCGACTCCTCGAGGCCGATCACGTGCCTGTACTCGTAGGTCCGCCGCCGCCCCCCTTCGTCGGCATGCAGACCGTTCAGCTGCGGGGGTCGCACGGCCAGGGCGACGGCGATCAAATCGGGCTCGCCGGCGACCGGCAGCACGTGAGCCAGGACCGTCGCTCCCCCGGCCCGGAAGGTCTCCCAGCCTCCCGAATCCGTCGTCTCGTGGACGAGAGTGTCGGGGTCGATGGAGCCGAGCTTCTGCAAGCTCTCCGAGGCGGCCCAGACGCGGGCGGCCGCGGCGTCGAGCCCGCCTCCGGCTTCGTCCGCCAGCCTGCGGGCCAGGCCCAAACGGTGTTCGCCGAGGACACCCAGCCAATCGTCCACCGGGCGAGCCCGAGCGGGCTCGACGTCGCACCCGAGGGGCCAGCGCCCGACGGCCGCAAGGGTCAGCATTCCGGCGTGAGCTGCCGAAGAATGAAGGCCTTTGAAGGCGTCAGGCTTTCCGTCCGGGCGACGTCGCACCGGAGTCGCGTCTCCAAACGCCCGAGCCATCGCGCGGTCCGTACGACTGCGACGATCGGCCGCCTCCCCGGTTTCCACGGCGAAGGCCACCTCCAAGCCCGGCGCCAGCTCGCTCGCCCGACGCTCGAGATAAGGAGCTAGTAAAACGGCGGGCCACCGGCCGATGTTGTGCGTCGACCCGATGACTTTCAGTCGAAGCCCTTCCCAGCGTTCGACGGGCGTCGCATTCGCGTCGAAGATCGTCAAGTCGTATGTGAAGACGCCGTCGTCGCACGACCGCTCGTCGGCGACCACGCGACGCGGGCCCTTCCGCCAGACGGGGTCGGCGATGATCCGACGTACGCCGACCGGTAGGACCGAAACGTGAGGGATGCAGGCCTGGACGCAGTGCACGGCCGCGTCGCGGGCTCCTGGGTCGCCCAGAATCGGCTCCTCTTCCGGGCGGTCTCCGAACCAGTTGCGGCGGTCGGAGGGGGCGACCTCCGCGCGGCAGGCCTTGGCGGTCAGCCGGTCGTAGCTTCGCAAGCGTCGGAACCGTCCGCCCTGAAACAGTAGGGCACCGTACAACTCCCGCTCGGGGTCGAGCGACAACCGATCTACGGCCTCGCCCGCACCGGGGTCGTGGATCCCGGCGGCCCAGGGATGCTCCGGACCTGATCGGAAAGTGGCCCGGAAATGATCGAGGTGATACCCCGTCGCGTGACACCTCAGCGCGACCTCCACGACGCCCCCCTCTCTGACGAGGGCCACGAGGCGGACGGTCGTCGATCCCGCGTCGTCGATGATGATCGGGCGTTCGAATGCGACTTCCTCGATGATGGTCGGCATCGGTCCCTGTCCGCGCATCACGCCCGCCACGGCCTGGGCCATCGCCTCCAACCCGATCACGGCGGGCAGAAGCCTTTCCCCCTGGAACACGTGGTCGTCGAGGTAGGGGTCGGCCTTCCGTGAAAGGTCGGTCTCGGCGACCAGTTCGATGCCCGGGTAGTCGATGAGGAGCCGGTCGAGAAATCGAAGAGCGGGTAGGGGCGGGCGGGCGAGCGACAGCGTCGGCGAATCGCCGATACGGCCGGCGACGACCACCGAAGCGTGTGGCGGACGCTTCGCGACGAGCGCGGTGAACAGGGCGGCCCCCGTTTCGGTCGGTATCGGCCCGACTCCCTCGCGCGTCAACGCCTCGATTCGACCGAGCCGCTCCCCCATCCCGACGCTGGCCCAGACCGACCACTCCAACGCCAGGCAGTAGCAGGCCGGGTGCTCAGCCTGGAATCGCCCGGTCAACTCGGTCTGCCAGGCGTTCGCCAGGGCGTAATGGGCCTCACCTCGCATCCCGGTGCGGGCGATGATCGAGCCGAAGGTCACGAGCAAGTGGATCCTACGAGAGGACACGGCGTCGAGCACGTTCCGGAGGCCCTGAACTTTCGGGGCCGATGTGCGCTGGAGCAACTCCAGGTCCAGTTCGACGAGGGGCCGGGGCTCGTTCACTCCGGCTGCATGGACCACCGCGGTGATCGGCCCGAGACCGGCCTCGACCGTCGCGACTGCCCGGCGGACCTCGTCGGCGTGGGTCACGTCGGCGGAGGCGTATTGGCAGTCCACCCCCGCGGCTCGGATCCGCTGCAGGTTTGCGGCCAAGTCGGGGTCGTCCTCGGGCCGGGCCCGCCCCATCAGGCCCAGCCGCACGCCGGTGCGACGGGCCAACTCCAGGGCGCATTCCGCGGCGACCCCCTTCCCCCCGCCCGTGACGAGCACCACGTCTTCCGACCCGAGTGAATGTCGGGCCGGCGGGCTCCCGAGGGGACCGAGGGGCCGAAGCGACGGTTCGAACCTATGCCCGGAGCTGTCGTAGCGGACCTCGACGAAGCCGCGACCAGTTGGGGCCTCGGCGACTACCCAGGCGGCCGCGTCGGGGTGGCTCAGGGGGACCACGACGGCCGCCGTATCAAGCCACGGCGCTTCGAGGTGGACGGACTTGGCGAACGCGGCGCCGACCCCGCCCGAGCCGACCACCAGAAACCGCCCGTCCGTGGCCAGTTTCAGCGCGGCCCTGGCCCCCTCCAGGAGGAGTTCGAGCCAACTCGACTCGGCCTCGTCGGGTAGGACCACGGCGACGCCGGGGCCGCCCGCACGGCCCAGAGTCCGCCCGAGCTCTTGCGCGATCCCGTCGCCGGTCGGGGCCACGATGTGCCAGGATACGTCTCCGTCGGCCGATGCGGATCGGGGCGGGCGAGTCTTCTCGACCCACTCGACCGTGAACGGCCTGACCCAATCTCCCAGCCCGAGGGCGGCCGAGGGAGCGTCGCTCGCCTTCGTTCCGCCCCAGGCCGATTCCTCCAGTGCCGCCGCCGCCTCGGCCACGGTCACGTTCGCAAATCGTGTGGGAAGGACGGGGGCGGGCATGCCCAGTCGTCGGGCCGCCTCGACGACCAGTTGACTGACCGCAATCGAGTTCAGGTGCAAATCACGCAGGAGCCGATGGTCGTCGCCGACCTCCTCGACGGGAAGCTCCGTCCTCTCGGCCACGAGCCTTCGGACCACGTCGACGGCCCGACCCTGAACGGACACTCCAATCGTCGGGGCCTCAAGGTCCTGTCGCGATCCCGGGACCTCCACCCGCTCTGCAGTCGCGCCTCGCGGCGATTCGAGAGGATCGGACGGGGAAATGGATTCACACGGGTTCGTGAAGAATCGGGGCGTGGCGCCGAGGTCCAGGGGGCGGAGAAAGCGGTCTTCGAAGAGCACGCCAGGCCGGACGGCGCATCCGGCCGCGAACGCCGCGGCGACCGCCCCGAGGAGCCCGCGGAACGAGGCTCCCCCGACGTCCAACGACACGACATGGGAGGCGCCGCTCTCAGCCGCCAGTCCTCCGAGGACGTCGCCCGGGCCGACCTCGACCCAAAGATCGATCCCCTCGCACGCGGAGAATGCCTCGACGAAGCGAATCGGGGCGGTGACCTGGCGGCAGAGAATCGAGGCGAGGTCCGCGTCGCGTTCCAGCAGCGCTCCGGTGACCGTCGAGACGACGGCTTTCCGAGGCGGGGCGAGCCTCTCGCGGCCGATCGCCTCGGCCAAGGGCGTCATCGCGTCGGCGACGAGGGGGGAGTGGAATGCCCGAGAGACCCCGAGGATCGTCGCCGCCACCCCCGCCAAGCGGGCTCGCTCGACCACCCGAGCCACGGCGCAGGTCGGCCCGGAGACGACCGTCTGCCGTGGAGAATTCAGGGCGGCGACGACGACCGGCTCGCCGTCGATCAGAGTTTCGGCCCACGTCCGGTCTGCGCCGAGACTCGCCATAGCTCCAGCGTCCCCTCCGGCCACGCATCCGGCCATCGCCCGCCCCCGCGCCTTCGCCAGACGCATCAGGGTCGTCGCGTCGATGCAGCCGCCCCAGTACAGCGCGGACAGTTCCCCGACGCTGTGCCCGACGCCGACCTCGGCGACGAGCCCAACCTCGTCGAGCACGGCGAGGCCCGCGATCGCGGCGGCCAGGATCGCCGGCTGCGCGACATCAGTCGACCGGCCGTCGCGGACTTCCGGCAGGTCGGCCGTCTCGTAAGCCCGACGAACCGCCGGGAACCGGCGAGCCCAGGAGTCCGGAGCCCGGTACACGGGAGATCCCTGGCCGGGGAAGAGGAATCCGACGCGCGGGGTTTCGCAGCCCTCCCCTACAAAGACGCCGTTGCGAACGTCAAGCCGGGTGCCCGGGCCGTCGTCGAGCCTGAGACGAAGGACCTCGAGCCGCTTCACAAGTTCGGCGGGCGTCGAGGCGACGACCGCCGCCCGATATGGCTTTCGTCGGGGGCCGAGTCGGAAGGCCAGGGTGCCGGCCGCGTCGGTCAGCTCGGAGCGAGACAGCCCCGGGGCGAGACGGTGGAAGTCCTCGATCCAGGCTCGCAGCGCCCCCGCTGAGTCCTCCTCGAAGACGAACAACTCGGCGTCCTGGGGCGACCGGAGCAGGCGCGACTGCTCCGGCGTTAGAGACCGCCGTCGCTGGGCTTCGAGGTTCTCAAGCACGACGTGAACGTTGATCCCTCCGAAGCCCATGGCGCTGACGCCGGCGCGGAACGGGAGGTCCGCGGGCCATGGCTCGCCGTCGGTGGGCGCGCGCAGTGCGGCCGTTGGGGCGGTCAGCTCCGGGTGGGGGATGTCGCAGCTGGTGGCGGGAGGGATCACCTGGACGTCAAGGGCCATGACCGCCTTGATCAGACCGGCGACGCCGGCGGCGGCCTTCGTGTGACCGATGTTCGCCTTGACCGACCCGACGGCCGTCGGACCAGACACGACCTCCCGGTCGGCCTCGCGGCGAGCGCGGCCTAGAGCCCGGAGTTCGGTCGCATCGCCCACGGCCGTGCCGGTGCCGTGCCCCTCGAAGTAGGCGACCGAGTCGATGCCGAACCCGGCGCGCCGATAAGCCCTCCGCAGGGCGAGGACCTGGCCCTCCACCTCCGGACGGGTCAATCCACCATGGCCGTCGGACGAGACTCCCCAACCGGGGAGCGTACATCGGATTCGCTTCCCCTGGGCGAGCGCGTCCTCCCAGCGCATGAGCACGACGACGCCGCACCCCTCACCCGGCCAGAATCCGTCCGAACGGGCGTCGAAGACCCGCATCTCCCCGCTCGTCAGCGCTCCGGCCTTGGCGAACCCCACGAGCTCGAAAGGGTCGAGGCTGACGTCCACGCCGCCCGCGAGGGCCACGTCGAGGTCGCCGACCGACAGGGCGGTGCAGGCGTGGACGACCGCCAGCAGCGACGAAGCGCACGCCGCATCGACGGTCGAGCCGCCCCCGTTGAAGCCGAAGTGGTTGCAGATCCGGCCGGCGATCGTGTTCGAGAGGCCGCCGGAAAGCGTCTCGGGGCCGACCGGCGGGAACGGCGCCTTGTAGCGAACCTCCAGCTCGTCCAGGAACTTCCGCCGCCGATCAGGCGGCCATCCTTCGCTCGTCAGCGCCGAGGCGATCGTGCGGCGGACGTACGGCCAGCGCAGGCGGAGGGCCTGGGCCCGAGAGGTTTCTCCCGTAAGAGTGTTGCCCAGATAGACGCCGGTCTGTTCGCGGGGCAGGTCCGCACCGTCGGGGAAGCCGGCGTCGACCAGCGCCCGATCGGCGACGTCCAGCGCCAGCCAGTGGACCGGGTCGGCGGCGCGGAAGGCCTCGCCTGAGACCCGGAAGCGGACCCGGTCGAACTCGTAGTCGCGGATGACGGCCGCCTCGGTCGCGCAGGTGTGGTCCGGGGCGTCCAGGCCCTCGACGAAATAGGCGTCGAGGTCGAGCCGTTCGCGTGGGAGACGTCGGAACGCCCGACGGCGAGCCAGCGCGTTCTCCCAGAGCGCCTGCGGCGAAGGGGCGTCGGCGAACTCGCAGGCCATACCAATGATCGCGATCCGCTTGGTGCTCATCGCTCCGCGGTCTCCAGCACCGGCGCCCCCACTTGCGTAACCGGCGACGATGCGTGAGACGCTCTAGTCGCGCGGGCCGGCGACCGTCTTCGGGGCCGGCCCGAGTAAGCCAGTGCGGCCCCGCGAAGCGAACAGACCAGCAGGAGCGAGAAGAAGAGCCCGAACACGACGTGCGAAGCGGTGAGCGCCCCGTACACCGCCGCCACCGCGCCGCCGAAAAGGAGCTGCCCCCCCAGCGACGACGGCGTCGTGCCCGGGTCCGTCACCATGTAGAAGGTGAACAATAAAAACGCCATCCCGGTCATCGGCAGCAGCGTCGCCGTCAAGGGCGTGCCCCCGACTTGGCTGCGAATCACCGCCTGAATCACGAAGCCCCCCAACCAACCGAAGATCAAGGGCATCTTCCTGGTGAACCTTGTATTCAGGAACGTGCCGGATATCACCAGTATCAGCGGCAGGAACCAGTCGCCGGCCCCCGTCAGGTTCTCGGTGAACTGGTACGGCGGCGCGATGCCGACCCAGGGGAAGGCGAGCAGGGTGACGGCGATCCCTGTATTCGAAGGGTTCAGGCAGTGTCGCACCCCCGACCCCACCGGCACCCGCACCAGCGATTTTGAGCTGATGGCGACGGCCGCCGCGAAGGCGATCGGCGTCAGACGATCGTTGGCGTACAGGAGCATCGCGACGGCCAACCCCGAAATGTGGGCTGGGAGCAGGAAGTCGACGTAACGACCGACGCCGCCTGCGAACCGGCACGGGCGGTCCTCTGACCAGGCGTTCGCGGCCTCAAGGGTCAGCTCCAGAAGATATGCTGTGGCCAGGGCTACGAGCGGCTGGGCCCACGACTGCTCAAACCCCAGGATCGAATGTCCCAAGAGGTTGAGGATCGTGATCGCCGCCGCAAACCGTCGCAGGGCGGCAAGTCGGAGGCCGTCCGCCGTCGCGGGGGTCCGCTGCGTCATCGGTCGACGCCTCCCATTTCAGTCCGGGACGTCACCCCCGCAGGGATGGCCCTCTTGAGCTCCGACCAGCCGAGTTGGACGGTGTGCCAGCCGGGCGGAAGGCTCAATTCCTCCCGCCGGACCTGCCCATTCGGGTCGCGCCATCTCAATGTGATCGAGAGCAACGTCCCCGGCGTCACCGGGCCGAGCCCGAAATGGAGGTCGGGGCTGCGCTTGCCGGAGTGGCCGTTGCCGCCGTCGCACTGCGCGACGAGGCGGCGTCCGCTCGGCAAGGCGACGGACGCCTCAGCCCCGATCGCCGGCCGGCCGGGCGTGTCGGGGCCTGGGTGGCCCGTTCGGGCCGATGTGGCCTCGGGCCGCAGGGGCAAACGCAAGTGCAGGCCCAGGAAAGCGTCGGAACCCGTCGACTCGTTATGGTGGAAGGTCGACGCGGCCCACTGGTTGGCGACCGCGAAGTCGAGCCTGCCGTCGCCGTCGACGTCGGCCGTGGCGATCCCGCGGCTGACCCCGGGCTCGGCCAGTCCCAGCTCCGCGGACAGGTCGACGAACCGGCCCCCGAACCGGACGAAGAACGGGTTGCGCCGACCGCCGCTGAGATCGTCCCCTGACGCGAACCGTGGCCAGTTCCCAGGGTCGCTCAGCAGCTCATCATGGCCCATCGCCAATTCCTGGAGCTCCGGCCAGCGATCCACGTCTCCCTTCATGAACCCGACCGCCTGAAGCGCCTCCAGGTCCCCGTCGTTGTCGAAGTCCGCCAGCCTCGCCTCCCAGCCCCAACCGCTCCGAGACAGCCCAAGCTCCTCGCTCCGATCGACGTAGGGCGCGACGCCCTCTCGGAAGGATCCGGCCTCGCCCGTGCTGATGAACGCGAAGTGACTCTCGAGCAGGGCGAACTCGGTCGCGATGTTGCTCACGAACAGGTCGAGAAGGCCGTCGCCGTTGAGGTCGCCGAAGTCGACGCCCATTCCTTTAAACGAGTCGCGCCCGAGCACCTTCGACGACGGGGTGGTCAGTCCACGACGTCCCTCCACCGGGGCGAACCGGATCGAACCCGGATGCGACCGGTTGTGCAACAGGCGGTCGGGGCCGAAGTCGTTCGCGAAGTAGAGCTCGGGGAGCAGGTCGCCGTCGAGGTCCGCAGCACCGACGGCGAGGGTCCAACCGTACAGGGTCGAATCGTCGAGGACGCCAGCCTCCTCGCGGAAGCGGACGTCGGGCTCGCCTCCCGACGTCGCGTCCGACCATATGAAGATGTGTTTTTCACCAGAATTGAACGCGCGGGACATCGACCGCTGCATGGAAGCCGTGCCTCGCGTGTCGACGTCGAGGATGCGCGATCCATCGGGGAAATAGTTGGCGACCACCAGGTCGGCGTGGCCGTCGCCGTCGAGGTCGGCGAGCGTCGCCGCGTTCGTGAACCACCGGTCGGACGTGGATGATACCTCGCGGGGGGCGAACGCCGAGCGCGCCGGCCCGGTCTCGCGGCTGGGCCGGCGGAGGAAGGCCACGGGGGTCCGGCCCCAATAATATACGAGCACGTCGGCCAGCCCGTCCTCGTTCAGGTCGCCGACCAGGGACCCCATGGGAGCCATCGTCGCCGGCTCGTAGTGCAGAGGGTTCGGATCCAGCGTGAACGGCTCGTATCGGTCGGGTGTCCCCGGTGCCGGGGCGAGGATCACCCTGTCGGTCCGCGTGTCGACGTAGACCACGTCGTTCGGCAATCCGTCGCCGTCCAGGTCGTGCAGCGCGACGGCGGCGCCCACCGAGGAGATCCAGGCCGAAATACCCTCCAGCCGTGGGTGGACCGAACGCCGTGACCGAGGCTGCGGGCTGGTCCCGACCGGCTCGGGCAACTCGACCGTCGTGAACCGGAAACGGGCCGCTACCCTTTCGCGAAGGGCGATCTGCGGGTAGGAAGGCCGCGCCGCCGCGTACAGGGTCGCAAGCACCGAAATCGCGATGAGCCGAGCCGCGTTCCGTCGAAGGATCGAGGTCGTCATGCCGCGATGCCCCCCCCCGACAACCGCGTTCGGATCCGCGCCCGCCAAATTTCGTAGACCGGAACGGCCGACTGGTCCCCGGGCAGGTCGATCAGGGCGTCATCGGTCACGACGGCCGCCTCCTCGGCGCCTCGGCCGCAAAGCACGCGACAAGCCAGTTCGGTGTGGGCGGCGGGGTTCCTCGCGCGTTGCCTGGCCTTCGCGGCGAACGCCGCCCCCTGGGCCAGCTGCTCCGGGTCCGGGCAGGCCGCCCGGAGGGCGGTGATCTCGTCCCGACCGACGCCGCCCGCATATCCGCAGGCAAGCCCTACGCCCGCCCACAAGTCAACTCGACGATCGGGTGCGAACGTCCCAATTCGACGGGCGATTCGGCCGACGTCCGCCCCTTCCGCAAACCAGAGGCTGCGTCCGAGGCCCTGGTCGAACGCCCGCAAGGCGTAGCCCGCGAACTCACCGGGCGACTCGCACGCGTCGAGATATCGGGGCGGGTGAAAGTAGCCTTGGTGGAAGCCATAGCCGTCGACTGCGAGCCAACCGAGCAACGGGTCGAGGCCGCGGAGCAACCGTCCGGACCCCCATGGCAGCCGAGCGAGTGCGCAACCGAACCCGACATGGAGCATGTAGACGTGCGGGGCGCCTGGGCCGTGCAGGAGGGCCCGGAAGCGACTTGCACCCCACGGGGTCAGTCCGTCGAGAATCGCCGCCGCCATCGCCGCCCCTTCGTACGCGAAGCCGCGAGTCTCGACGGCGAATCCATCAAGGCGCTCTCCCAACCCGACCACGTTCGGAGCTTCCAGCGCAGCGTTGTACCCCGCGATGAAGACTCGCCCGACCGATTCGAGGCGCTGGTGAGCCTCGATGCCGGCCTCGCGGAATCCCCGACGCACGAAACCGGCCTCCTCCGCCTCGATGCCCAGCCAGCTCCGGCGAAACCGGCGATATAGCACTCCCACGTTCGTTTCCCCGAGCTACAAGGCGGCTTCTCAAACACCACGATCCCGATCGTGGCGAATCCTGGGCTCTCGAGACCCGCGCTACGAACTCGATGCGGGCGGTTGAACCTGTCAGGCGTCATCAGGTGAGGGCCGATATTTCGTGCGCGACCCGCTGGCCTGACTCGAGGGCGCCGTTCATCCAGCCGGGGAAGACCGAGGCGTGATCGCCCGCGAAGTGAAGCCGTCCCTCGCGACGTGCGAGAAGAGACCCCATTTCTGATTCCTGGCCTGGCAGGAAGACGGGATACGCCCCCCGGGCGAATGGTTCTCTGCCCCACCGAATTGCGACGGCCTCCTCGACCTCGGAGCCCAGGCCGGGGTGGATCTTCTCGCCGATGCCGATGGCCGTGCGGATGAGCTCCGGGGTTGTTCCAACCTGGTCGAGAGGACCCGCTCGGCCCATCGCATAGAAGACCATCAGTCCTCGCCCGTCCGCCCGATCGGACCAATCTTGATAGAGAATCGACTGGATCGGCAGGTCCGTGTACGTGACCCCTCCTCGACGGCCACCCTCACCCTCCCAGAACCGGCGGCGGCACTGCAGCACGACTTTCGTGGCGGGCTCGTAGTTGAGTTCGCGGACCGCCCGGGCCTTCTCCGGCGAGAGCGCGGGCTCGAATACGACGTCCCGCAGGACCGAGAAGGGGACGGCCAACACGACTCGCTCGGCGACTAATCTTTCGCGACGACCATCCCGAATAAAGCAGACGACCGGCCGAGGCCCGCCGTGCTCCACACGGACGACCTCGATTCCGTACTGGACGGCGTCCTTCAAACGACCGGCCATGAGCTTCGGAAGCCGATCGTTCCCCCCATCGATCGTGAAGAAACCGTCGTGGTAGTCATGCAGTTCCTCGCGGAAGTTGGCGAGGAACGCCGTATGTAAAAACGGCGCGAAACCCAACATGTCGCCGATCATCCGCAGCCCTTCGGTCGAGACCTGGCGAGACTTCAGGAACTCGCCGAGCGACAGATGGTCGAGGTCGCTCAATTCGCGCGGCCAGGGGTTGACCGTCGGTGGCAGACGAAGTCGCATGTAGGGCTCGAGGGACCGCTCCCAGAGTCCGATCGGCCCCAGCCGGCGCTCCTCCTCCGGCAGTTCATACGGCAGAAGCTCCGGCCGACTTCGCACGTCGGAGCCCCGAAGCGCCCGGCCCCGAACGTAGTAATTTCGGTTCTCCTGGTCGGATCGCACGGGTCGGGGCTTCAGTCCGAACTTGCGAGCGAACCCCAGGGTGAGTGAATGGCTCGCGGGGATCCGCCACGGGCCCAACTCCACGTTGAATCCGTCGCGAAACGGGGCTCGGGCAGTCCGGACTCGCCCACCCGGCTCGGAACGGGCCTCCAGCACCCGCACGGGAACTCCGCGCTCGGCGAGCTCAAGGGCGGCGGCGAGGCCCGCCAGGCCAGCCCCGACGACGACCACGGGAGGGCGGTCGTCGGAGCTGCTCGGCGGCCCGGCCCTCGTCCACGTCGCCCCGAAGGCGGAGCCGGCGCCGATCAGGAAGCGCCTCCGACTCGGAAGGGCGACTTCGGGATCGAGGCCGGCCGTGGTCGTCATCGAGCCCCCCCCGTAATCTCACGGCCGCGGCTCGGGCCGACATCCACGACGCGCCCGTCGTTCGGGACGTTCGGGGCGCCCTGACCTCGATTGATCGTCCGATAGGCTGTCGTGGTCGCGCGCGGCTCGTCGGCCTTGCCGTCGTGATCCAGGTCGAGCCAGCCGGCCGCGGTGCATATCGTCTCAGGGAGGTTCAGGTCGAGGATCCCGTCTCCATCCTCGTCGGTCATCTTGCCCTTCCAGGTGCCGGAGACGAAGGCGTTGCAGTATTCCCCCTTGTCATCGTCGGCGACGACCGCCCGCAGGAACTCGCCGCGGTCGAGGGTGCTGCCGTCCCCGTCGTCGTCGTCGAGCAGTTGGGCCATCGAGACGTAGCCCCAGCTCAGGAAGTTGCCTTTCACGTAGCGGATCGCGAAGTCGTCTCGCACGGGGATGTTGGGATCCAACTTCCACTGGCCGACGCGCACGAAGTTGACGTCCCCGTCCATTACGCCGGCGCTGGTGTTGCCGATCTGGCCCGAGACGAAGAAGGGCCGCTTTTCCGTCGAGACGAACGCGAAATTCGCGGTGTTCGGGTTGGTCCGCTCGGTCAAGCCGTGGAATCGGAAGGTCTCGTAGTGGGGGGCGCCGTCGGTGTAATAGTTCTTGATGCGCTTCGTCATCACCATGCGATGCTCCCGCGAAGCCACGGTGGTGTTCGCGTGGCATTTGCCGAAGACCTCCTCGATCTTCAGCGGCGAGAGCACGACCTTGACCCACGTTTTGAGCGGGGTCTTCACGTAGACGTTGCAGAGGATATGCAGCGGGATCGACTGGTCGAAGACTCTCCCGGCGTAGCCGCGGACCTTTCGGCTGCCGAACCCCACGACCCCGACTCCCAACTCTTCGTGGAAGATGGAGGCCCACTCGCGGACCTCGATGTTGGAATCCTCCAGGGCCGTCTTCACGAAACCGACCGCGTTCGTCCCCCCGAATTTCGCGGCCGCCCAGAGAGCATCGATCCGGACCCTGGGATCCGCCTCGTTCTGGTAAGCCCGCAGTAATCCCGGCACGGCCTTTTCGCGATGCCGGTCGGCGTACTCGAAGACCGCCTGCTCCCGAAGCGTCGAGGAGTTGCCGACTCCCATGGCTTTGATCACCTCGGCGTCGGAGCGGGTGTCGAACCGACGACTGACGCGGTCGAGCGCGACCCGAAAATGCGTCCATTCGGCCGGGTCGACGCCGAGGTCCGTGGCGACCATGGCCTTCAGGTCGTCTCCCAGGTTGAGTTGCGACGGAACGACGTCGATCTCGCGCTCCTGCGTCAAACCGCCGCCAGGCGCGGGGGTCGCGGGCTTGACGGGTTCCTGCGCGGACGGCCTCACCGCCGGGACGACGGTGAACGCGGCCATGAGCAATCCCCGAGCAATAAACCGAATGGGTTGAGGAGCCAACACAGACGCCCTCCTTTCCACAAAATTCGATGGGGCTTTGGGCACTCCTGGAAACCTGAACGGAAGTCTCGACGAACCAGTGACGCGCTTATCGCTTGGGCATGATCATCCTGCGCAGCGAGAGCGGCGCGTCGAAGTATCCCTGCGCCGTGCAAGTGCATATCAGCAATGAACCGTCGCCATCGTGTTCCAGCTCGTGGGCGAATACACCGTCGGGCATGGCGTATTCTTCGGGCTTGAATGCGCCGGTCGCCGCGTCCAGCTCCCGAATGGATGATCCAAGCCTCATCGGACGCAGTTCCTGGCCGTTGATGGCCGCATACAGCCGGCCCCCGATCCAGGCCAGCCCGTTGATCGCCGGGTCTGCCGGTGATTCCTTCAGGACCCTCCCGTCTTCCCGGCTGATCGTCACGAGGACGTACCCTTGGTCCGTGCTTCGCTTGCCATGGATCCACAGATTCTTCCCGTCGAAGGCGAGGCCGCCCCAGTGGCCCTTACCCGGCGTCGGTATCGAGCCGACGATCCTCGCCTTGGGAGTGAGCCCGATCTCGACGATCTTCGATGCGCTGTAGACGATCTGCCAGACGTGTTCGCCGTCCCAAACCGATCCACCCATTTGTCCCTCGATCTTCAGCTCGTCGAGGGCTTGTCCGTTTCCCGCATCGAGGACGCGCACGATCCCCTCGGATTTCCCGTGGGGTCGTTTCAGCTGGATCGTCGAGTCCATGCTCGGGGCGTACTTGCTCGACGCAAGGACCGTTCCGGTCGTGTTCCGGATTGAGAAGGACAACGGCCCGTCCAGGTTGGAGACGTCGAACCGGATAGGCGTCGCGGCTCCGTCGCGATCCATCACGGCTTCGCCGGTCAACTCGAACTTCCTGGGGACCGATCCGGTCAGGGTGTAGCGCCTGATCGTGTTGGTCTTCATCACGACTGCGCCGTTCGGGTCGAGAACCTCGAGCGTCCCATTGATCGCCTCGGTATCCTCGATCGAATCCGCAGTGACTTTCTCGGGGGCGCCGAGGAAGTCCAGCCTGAGCGACGAGGTTCCGGCGTTGCGGTCCATCGGAGTGGCGGACACCACGAGGTTATGGATCTGCCCGAACGAGTTGATCGGCCCGCCTCCGCCGCAGCCCGAGACGACCAGGACGGACCTCTCGGCGCTGGCGGCGTCTCTGAATCTGGCGAGCGACACGCCGGCCAGTTCTGCAGCGCTGCCAGGGAGTTTCAATATCTCCGGCACAGCCGCCGACGGAGGTTCCGCACCGGTCGCCGGTTGATCCGCTGCGTCGTGGAATTCCGGGGGATTCATCACAGCGAGTGCAGGAAGAACACCCGTGAGGATTGCCGCCGCCAGCAGCAGGATCGGCGCGCCTGGCGCAGAGAGAACGAGCCGCCTCTCGGCACGGAAGACGTCCATTTCACCTATTCTCCTCGTGGTCTGAATGATTCAGTGCGAAATGACGACCCTCCCACCGAATATCCCGCCGGTACAGCCCGATCGGCGGCTAGGTCCGAGACTGCCGACTCGAATTCTACAAGGCGATGGGTCTGGAATCGGTCGGCACGGCTGCCCTAATCGCCCAGGTCGAGCCGTTGGACAGATCTATGGATCCTTGCGTCGCTTCGCGGCGATCACAGTAGCTCGGCGGCCTCAAGAGACATGTGTGGTTCGAGGAGGCGAGTTACGTCCCTCGGACTTGCAACGGAATTCGGCCGAGTCTCAGTTAGGCTCACTCTACAAATCGCCCCTCCGATCGCCAAAGAAAAAGTCGAAAACCCTGTGACGAATTTGGAATGCTTCGGGCCTTTGCGGTTGCCGCCGAAAGGGTCGTTCGACTCCCCTTTCTGATGGCCGGGCGGAAACGTCTCTGGCGATGTGGCGGCGCGCCCCGCCAGAATCGACTTCCGTCGAAATGAGCCGCCTCTCGCCCAGGATGCGCGTTTCAACAAGGAGGCAGGATGAAGTTCACGTCCGGCGAAATCAACGTCGTATGTACTGACGCGCCGAAAAGTCTCTACTTCTACACACGTGTTCTCGGGTTCGAGCTCGTTGAGGAAGAGGACGGGGCTTATCGGCTCAGGAATGGAGACGTCTTCTACCTGCTATTGCCCTTCGCAACCGGGCCGTCGCCACACCGAAGTTATTGCGCATGCGCGAGCATCTCGTTCGACCTCATGACGGTCGACGTGCGGGGTGCGGCCGATCATTTTTCTGCCCATGGCGTCCTGTTCGAGAAGCCCTTCGCCGAGGGTTCTCGCAGTTTCATCATAAGAGACCCGGACGACAACATCATCGAAATCATCGAGGCCGTTGATGGCCTCCGCTGATCTCGGGCAACGATTCAAGCTCCGGCGGGGATGAGAAGGCTGCGCGGCGACTGAGCGGCGGGCTTGAATCGCGATGACGAGGATGTCGATCAGGTCGCGGCCCGGGAGACGGCAGGATTCGAAGGCGGCCAGGATTCGCTCCACCTACCACGACCCGGCCGGCGAGTCGGTCTCGAAGCTGGTCTTGCGTCGGCGGACGGAGTGATGCAGGGCCCGCTCGGCGGCGTCGTTCCTCGGCTCGACGCCCTCGTCGTCCTCTTCGAGCCGCGGCGGACCCCGCGTTTCAAACGCGTTTGCACCCCGCGATGCAGCCAGGGCTGCCTCCGTTTTGCGAACGACCGTCGCGCGAGCGCCAGATTCAGGCGGGCTTCCACACGGGGCGATGCGAGCCTCGAACGCGGCGACCACTGCCGCGACGACGATCAGGGCCTCCGCCGGGATCGCATCCCAAATCGCCTGCGGTATGCTCCTCAGCCGCATCATGACTCGATGATGCGCAGCCCGCCCGCTTCAGCTCAGGCACCGACCCATGAACACTCACCGAGCGACCACGGCCAACCTCTTGAAAGCCCTCGGGCGGCCCAGGCGCAGCGGGCGTTAGGCGGCGAACGACTGGGCGGGTTAAAGCCGCAATGTTGACCGCGCCGATAAGGATGAACGCGACGATTGGGCCGCCCCCGGACGGATCCGACGGCACCGGAGGTAGTATGGGTCTAATACGGCACAAAGGCATGGCTGTGGGCCTGGTCGCGGTTTGCCTGATCGCCGGGCGACCCGGCGGGGCGCATTCTCAGGACGTTTCACCGGCTCGCCGGCCGATCGCCGAGTCGGGCGTGATCCCTGAGGCCGCGCCCCTGGGCGATATGGTGAAGGGCCGGCGCGACGAGATCGTCCGTCCCCCTTCGCCGGCGACCCTCCTGGAGCCGGAGGTCCGGCCGATCGACCTGAACACGGCGCTGCGGCTGGCCGGGGCCCAGAACCCGCAGCTGCTGATCGCCCGCCAGCGGGTCGTCGAGGCGTCGGCGCTGCAGCAGCTCGCCGCGGCGCAGTTCCTGCCGTCGCTCAACGCGGGCGGGAACTACGACACGCACACGGGCAACCTGCAGCAGTCGAACGGCAACATCCTCTCCGTCAACCGCTCGGCCCTCTACCTCGGCGCCGGCAGCGGGGCGGTGGCCGCAGGCACCGTCAACGTCCCGGGCGTGGTCCTCGAAGGGAACGTCGCGGTCGCCGTGTTCGGCTACCTCGCGTCGCGGCAGGTCGTGGCCCAGCGCGGCTTCGACGCCTGGGCCGTCCGCAACCAGGCGTTCCTGCAGACGACCCTCGCCTATTCGGAGCTGCTGCGGGCCGAGGGCCGCCGCGCGATCGCCTTGCAGGTGCGCGACGAGGCGAAGCGGGTGGCCGACCTGACCGCGTCGTACGCCAACGCCGGCCAGGGCCGCGCCGCCGACGCCCACCGGGCGCAGACCGAACTGGAGAGCCGCGAGTACGACGTCCAGGCGGCCGAGGAGGCCGTCCTCGTCTCGTCGGCGCGGCTCTGCTTCGTGCTGAACGTCGACCCCTCGCTCCGGCTGCACCCCACCGACGCCTTCGTCGTCCCACATCCGATCGTCCCCGACCCGACGCCAGTCGCGGAGCTGATCGCGCTGGGGCTGCTCCAGCGCCCCGAGCTGAAGGACCGCCAGGCGGCCATCCGCGAGTCGCTCGTCATGCTCGAAGGGGCCCGCGCCCTGCCCTTCTCTCCCACCGTGCTGATCGGCTACAGCGCCGGCGGCTTCGGCGGCGGCAGCAACCTCGTCCGACCCGTGTTCGGCGGCTTCGGCGGCCGATCGGATTACGACGTGGTGGCCTACTGGACCCTGCGCAACCTGGGCGTCGGTAATGCGTCCCTGATCAACCTGGCCAAGGCCCGTCTGGGCGTGGCGAAGTATCAGGAGATCGCGATCCTCGACCGCGTGCGGGCCGAGGTGGCCGAGGCCTACGCCAAGACCCACGCCCGCTACGCGCGGATCGGGACGTCGCAGAAGGCCGTCGCGAGCGGCGTGAAGGGGTTCCGCGAGGACCTGATCCGGATCGAGAACACGGTGGCCCCGGCCATCGAGACCGTCGACAGCCTCCGCCTGCTCGCCCGCGCCCGGTTCGCGTACCTCGACGCGATCATCGACTACGACCGGGCGCAGTTCGAGCTCTACGTCGCCCTGGGCCAGCCGCCCGCCGACATGCTCGCCCACCCGGCGCCGGTCGACGGCGTGGGGCCGACCGCCGCGGCGACGAAGCCAGCCACCCCCGCCGGCGACGTCCCGCCGGAAACGCCCGCCGCGCCCGGCAACGGCCCGCCTTCCGGCCCTTGACCGTCGCGAGGTTCGAGTGAGAGGCGATGATGGAGCCGGGGAGGGGGGGCCGAAGGATGGCGAGACCGGGACGTCGGAGAAACCGGGCGGCCACGCCCCGAACGCCCTTGCGATGGACCTGCGCCTCGGTCCTGCTGGCTGCCCTGCTCCCCGGCTGCGCCATCTCCCGGAACGCGTCGGGGACGCGGGCCGCGGCCGGCGAACCGTCGCCCGCGCGTTCCGTCGCCGCCAAGGAGGCGGCGTCGCGAGGATCCGGCCGTCGAGGCCGTACCGGTCCTCAACGGCAGCCCGCCTCCGCCGCGGGCCCGATCGATCGCGAGGTCGTGCCGACGTCGAACGCCGCGCCCCCTCCGCCGGGCGATTTCGAGGCGCCATCGATCCCCCCCAAGGATTCCGAGTTCGCGATCGACCTGACGGCGGCCCTGCGGCTGGCCGAGGCCGAGAACCCGCTGATCGCCGAGGCGCGGCAGCGGATCGGCGAGGCCGCCGCCGCGTTGCAGGGGGCGCAGGTCCTGCTGCTCCCCTCGCTCAACCTGGGGACGACCTACCACAACCACCTCGGCAACCTCCAGCGCTCCTCGGGGCGGATCCTCGACCTGCGGGAGCAGTCGCTCTACTTCGGCGGCGGGTCGGACGTCTTCGCCGCCAGCACCGTCGAGGTCCCGGCCGTCAGCATCTTCAGCCCGTTGACCGACGCCGTTTTTGAGCCCCTGGCCGCGCGGCAGCAGGTCGTGAGGACGCGGTTCGACGCCAGGGCGACCGCCAACAGCATCCTCCTGGAGGTCTCGCAGCAGTACTTCGAGCTGATGGCGACCGAGGCCTTCCTCAGGGTCCGCCGCGAGACCGCCGAACAGGGGACCGAGGTCGCCCGGCTGACGCGGGCCTACGCCGACGCCGGGGAAGGCCGCGACGCCGACGCCGAGCGCGCCGCCACCGAACTGAGCCTGATCGTCGTCGAGGTCCGCCAGGCCGAGGAGGAGGCCGCCGTCGCGGCGGCCCGGCTGGCGCACCGCCTCCACCTCGACCAGGCGGTGCGGATCCGGCCGATCGCCCCCGCCGCCGAGGTCGTCACGATCGTCGATCCGGCGCGGACGCTGCCCGAGCTGCTGGAGGCCGCTCTGGCCGGCCGGCCCGAGGTCGGGGCGCGATCGGCCGCGATCGACGCGGCGGAGTACCGCCACAAGCAGGAGCAGTTCCGCCCGCTCCTCCCCACGCTCTGGGTCGGTTTCAGCGCCGGCGGCTTCGGCGGCGGCGGCAGCCCCTTCGGCACCCAGCTCGGGAACTTCGGCGGCCGCAGCGACTTCGACGTCTCCCTCTTCTGGACGGTCCGCAACCTGGGGATGGGCAACCTCTCGCTCCAGCGCCGCCGCGAGGCCGAGGTCGGCCAGGCGGTCGGCGAGCGGGCCCGGACGATCGCCGAGGTCCGCGCCGAGGTGGCCTCCGCCTACGCTTCGGTCGCGGCCTCGCGTCGCCAGGTCGACGTGACCGCCTTCCAGCTCGCCAGCGCCGAGAAGGGCTTCCGGGAGGACTTGGATCGGATCCGCAGCACGGTCGGCCGGCCCATCGAGGTCGTCAACAGCCTCCAACTGCTGAACAACGCCCGCATCGCCCGCATCCGCGCCGTGACCGACTACAACCAGGCCGAGTTGCGGCTCTTCGTCGCCCTCGGCTCCCCTCCCCCGCTGAGCGGCCCGGCCGACGCGCCCCTCCCCGCGGCCCCCATCGCCTCGCCGCCGCTGCCCCCGCTCGCCGGCCTCGTCGCCCCTGGGCCGCTCCCCTTCCCGCGCCACGCCACGCCGTCGAGGGGGGATGCCGCCCCCTGATTCGGCCTACCTTGTTTCATTCGGCGATCCGATATCCGCCTCATGGCTCCCCTCGATCCGAGCGATTACGGAGATTCGCCGCGGCCGCCATTTCGAGATTGGCGATCATGGCCCATGATCATACTGGGAACGCTTGCGCGGGCGAGCGTCATCGATGATCGGGCGAATGGCGACGAGTTCCCGAGACCCTCGAACGGGCGGAAAATCATGAGAGGCGCGCAAGTCGATCCAGGACTGAAAATCGATCTTACGCTTATGATATGATTGAACTTGCGTCCGATGGCTTCGTTGGTCGCGACGACGAAGGAAGCCGAACCGAAGCCGATCGACCTGGCGGAGGTCTCGTCCGCGCATGGGGCGGGCGACGCCCCTGGGGAGGAGGGCTTACAGGTCCCTGGGGTGGGCGGCCTCGTACTGGGCGAAGTCCAGCCAGTAGATCGGGAAGGCTCTCAGGACCTGGCGGCCGAAGGGGTCGACGACCTGGAAGTCGAGCTGGTTGATGCCGTCGGTCAGGGTCGTGGAGTAGCGGAAATAGCCGTGCTCGTCGGCCACGACGGCCGGCCCGCGGAGCTTGAGGTCGGTCGCGCCGACGCCCGAGAAGACGAGGGCCCCGGGCGTCGTGCGGCCGACGACGGTCGGCGTCCGACTGTGCGTGGTCCCGCCGCTGTTGCTCGGCAGCGAGCCCCGGGCCTGGTCCTCGGGGGCGAGCTTGACCTGCAGGTTCAGCGGGATCCTGGGGCTGATCGGCGGCAGGATCCGGAGCAGGATCCGGCCGTCGTCCTGGCCGATCTGGTCGTTGTGGTTCAGGTCGTAGGCGGGATCGTAGCGCGGGCCGCCGGCCGAGCTGAGGTAGGCCGCGACGAACCCCTGGAGGACCTCCAGCGTGCCCGCCGACCCGAAGGCGGTCGTGGCGGCGACCGGGGACGCGGGAGCGACTTCCGCCGCTCGGGGGCCCTGGACGAGGCGGGTCGAGCTGGGCAGCCGCCGGGCTTCGAGGGCCTCGAGACCGAGGGCGACGCCTGGGGATCGGGCGGCCATGGAATCCTCCTTCGCCTGGAACGTGGGGCGACGCCCGACCTGGCGCGCCATAAGGGTTCGATCGGCCCGCCATCCGGCTTTCTGCAGGAATACCGAGCGTGGCGCGAGCGTCGACCTCCCCGTCAGCCGTGGTGCGGGCCTCCGCCCGCGGCAGCCTGAGAGTCCGCCTGGCGGGTCGGTCCCGCTGCCGGAGCGACCCGGACCGGCGTCCCGTCGCCGACGGCGCCCGTGTTGAGGATGGCCTGGTCCTCGGGGCTCATGCCCGAGAGGATCTGGACCCGGAGCCCGTCGTCGGCGCCGATCTCGACGCGCGTCTTGCGGGCGACGCCGTCCTTGACGACGTAGACGTCCGCCTTGCCCCCCTTCGACTCGCCCACGAGGACCGAGGCGGGGAGCGTCGAGCCCTTCGACTCCCGGTCGAGCAGGATGGAGGCGACGCCGTACATGCCGGGCCGGATCTTCCCTTCCGGGTTCGGCAGGTCGATCTCGGTGTGCATGGTCCGGGTGGTCGGATCCTCGGATTGGGCGAACCGCGAGACCGTCCCCTTGAAGACCTGGCCCGCGAGCGCGTCGAGCGTGACCTCGGCCGCGTCGCCGACGTCCGTCCAGGCGACGTCGCGGTCGGGGACCTGGGTGACGACGCGGACCTCGTCGATCCGCGCGATCGCCAGCAGCGGCGTCACCCCCCCCTCCTCCGCCGACCGGATGAACGCCCCCGGGAAGACGTTCCGCCGGGTCACCACGCCGTCGAACGGCGCCGTGATCTTCGTGTAGGCGACGAGGACCCGGGCCTTCGCGAGCTTCGAACGGGCGACGTCGACGTTGGCCCTCGCCTCCACCACGTCGGCCTGGGACTTCTTCACCCGCGCCGCCGCGGCGGCGAGCTGGGCCTCGGCGTTCAGGACCCCCTTGCGCGAGCCCAGCTCGGAGGCCCGCGCCGACTCGTAGCCTTCCTCCTCCTCGTCGGCGATCTGCTGCGGGATCGCCTGCTTGGCCACCAGGTCGCGGTACCGCGCGAACTTCTTCTCGTGGTAGGTTCGCATCGAGGCGTAGCGGTCGACCTCGGCCCTCGCCTGCTCCACGGCCGTCGCGAAGGCCGCGCGGTCCGCGGCCGCCGACTCGACGAAGGCCTCGGCCTGCACCACGGCCGCCTCGGCCTGCTCGAGGTCGGCGGCGGCCCGGTTCGCCTCCTCCACGATCTCCGGGTCGTCGATTTCCGCCAGCAGCTGGCCCGCCTTGACCGAGTCGCCGTAGTCGACGTGCAGCTTCGCCAGGTAGCCCGAGACCTTGGCGTACAGGTCGGCCTCCTGGTACGGCTGCACGGTGCCGATCTGCGAGCTGGTCCGCTGGATGCCCCCCTCCGAGAGCCGGACGACCCGGACGGCGACGGGCTCGACGCTCGCCCGGGATTCGTCCTGTGTGGGAGCCGGGCGCACCTCGCCCCGGCGGCTCGCGAAATGCCAGCTCAGGGCGGCGCCCGCAAGGCCGATCGCGGCGGTCGCGAGGATCGGCTTCCTCCAGGAACGCTTGCCGCCCCGCGACGCCTCGCCGGCCTCGACTTCGACTGTGCTCGACACGGCCCCACCCCTTCCCGTCGGATCGTTCGCTGGAATACCCTAAAGCCGGCGATGCGTCGGTCATCCCCCGGACGCGCTCAACCGTCGTCGCCGGGGCCCTCGTCGTCGTCATGCCCGCCCTCGCGGTCGCGGACGAGCAGCGCGTAGAGGCAGGGGAGGACGAACAGGGTCGCCGGCTCGCCGGCCGCGAGCCCCCCCAGGATCGCGCGCGCCAGCGGGGCGTTGGCCTCGCTCCCCCGCTCCAGGGCCAGGGCGCTGGGGATCAGCGCGAAGAAGGCGGCGACGGCCGTCATGGTCACGGGCTTCACCCGGATCGAGGCCGACTTGAAGATCGCCTGGGTCGGCGTCAGCTTCTCGGCGTGCCGCAGCTCCTGCGCGAAGTCGGTCATGAGCACCGTGTTCGCCACCTTGATCCCGACGACGAAGATGAACCCCAGCAGCGACTGGACGTTCACGGCCGTCCCCGTCAGGTAGAGCGTCGGCAGGATGCCGATCAGGCAGAGCGGCACGATGAGCATGACGGTCAGCGGCACGACCCACGACTTGTCGAGCGCGACCATCAGGAAGTAGATCAGCACCGACGCCGCGACGAGCCCGTATCCGAGGTTGCGGAAGGTGTCCTGCATCCGCGCGTACTCGCCGCTCAGCACGATCTTCGAGCCCTTCAGCAGCGAATGGCCCTTCTTCCCAGGGTCGAAGGGCACCCACGAGCCGTCCGACCGCCGCTCGCCGAAGTCCTCGAGGGCCCGGGTCACCTCGTCGGAGACGTGGCCGAGGTCGCGGCCGTATACGCCCATCGAGAGGTCGATCGTCGGCTGGATGTTGTCGTGCGTGACCTCCGTAGGCACCGTGGTCCGCCGCAACGAGACCAGGTTGCTCAGCGGGATCGCCTTGCGCTGGTCCTTGCTGGTGATCGGGATGTTCAGCAGGGTCTCGATCGACTTGATGTCCCCCTCGGGGTACTGCACGCCCACGAAGTACTGGTTGCCGCCCACCGGGTCGATCCAGAAGTTCTTCTTGTTGAACTGGATCGACGAGTTGAGCGCCGCGACCACGTTCTTCATGACGTCCGACTGCGTCAGCCCCAGGTCGGCCGCCTTGGCCCGGTCGACGTCGATGACGTACTCGGGATAGTCGAGCCGCTGGATGATCCGGGCGTCGACCACGCCGTCGACCTTCACGCAGCGGGCGCGGATCCGCTCGGCCAGTGTGCAGGCCGTCCGCTGGTCCTTGCCCGTTACGCGGATGTTGATCGGCGTCGACTTGCCCTCGTTCATGGCCCCCCGCACCAGGCCCCCCGAGTCGAACCCGAAGTCGCAGTCGGTGAATCGCGGGTCCTTGGTCACGCCGGTGCGGACGAGATGCACATACTCTTGTGCCGACTTGCCGCGATGCTCGTGGAGCTGTACCTTGACGACCGCGTCCATGGGCCCGGCGTTGGGCGTGTACGCGGCCGACCAGTCCGCGTTGACGCCGATCTCCGAGACGATCTGCTCGAGGTCGTGGTGGGGGATCGTCGCCTTGATGAACTCCTCGAGCTGGGCCACCTTCTCCTCGGTCTTCTCGATCCGCGTCCCGCTCGGGGCGCGGAGGTACATCTCGAAGGCCCCGCCGTCGACCTCGGGGTAGAACTCCCGGCGCATGATCGGCCACATCAGGATCAGCGTCGCGGCGAGGAGGCTGAAGGCCGTCCCGACGACGAGCAGGCGGCGCCGCAGGACCAGGCCCAGGAGGCGGGCGTACGCCGCGAAGGCGGCGTCCATCCCCCGCTCCCACCGCGCGAAGGCCCGCGCCACGAACCCCGGCCGCGGGCCGTCGTCGCGATCGTCCCCCTCGCCGCCCGGGGCGCCCGACTCGCGGCCGTGGCCGTGGCCGTGGCCGCTGAGCCAGGCGGCGCTGCACATCGGGACGAGGGTCCGCGAGAGGATGTAGGACGAGCACATCGCGAAGGCCACGGCGAGCGTCATCGGCATGAACAGGAACTCGCCCATGCCCGGCATCAACGCCAGCGGGGCGAGCACCAGGAAGGTGCAGAGCGTCGAGACCAGCTCCGGCAGCGCGACCTCGCTCGCCCCCAGATACGCGGCGTCCTTCGGCGTCGCCCCCAGGCCCAGGTGCCGGTGCGTGTTCTCCAGGCAGATGATCGCGCTGTCGATCATCGGCCCGATGGCCAGCGTCAGGCCGGCCAGCGTCATCACGTTGATCGTCTGGCCGGCGTAGTAGAGGAAGATGCACGCCGAGAGCACCGCGATCGGCAGCGTCATCACCGCGATGGCCGTCATCCGGATCTGGCCCAGGAACAGCAGGATCGTCAGCGAGCAGAGGATCGCGCCCAGCACCCCCTCCTGCACGAGGCTGGAGATGGCCTGCCGGACGAACACCGACTGGTCCATGACCAGCTTGAGCTGGATGCCGCCCCGGGTGAGGCGGGCGGTGAACTCGTCCAGCCTGGCGCGCACGCTGTTGACGACCGCCAGGGTGCTGGCCCCGAGCTGGCGGAAGATCGGGATGTAGACCTCGCGGCGGCCGTCGATCCGCACGACGTTCGTCTGGATGAACGAGGCGTCCTTGGTCGTCGCCACGTCCCGGAGGTACGAGACGTTGCCGACCTCGGAGCGGAGCGGGATGTCCCCCATCTCGGCGGGGTAGTCGAACATCGAGTTCGAATCGAGGGCGTAGTCGACGTCGCCGAGCTTGGCGTCCCCCGTCGGCAGGAAGACGTTATACTGGTCCATCGCGTTCATCACGTCGAGGGGCGAAAGCCGGCGGGCCTCGAGCTTCTGGCGGTCGAGGTACGCCATGACCGCCCGGATCTTGCCGCCGTACACGACCGGGGCGATCGCGCCGTTGATGCTCATGACCATGTTGCGGACCTCGTACCGCCCCACGTCGTAGAGGATCGACTCGTTCTGCGAGCCGTCCGGGCTGTCGACGGCGAGGATGCCCACGGGGGTCGTCCCCGTCGGGTCGAACGGCAGGATCACCGGCGGCAGCGTCCCCGGCGGCAGGCTCGGGACGGCCGCCGTGGCCAGCGAATTGACCTGCGTCAGCGCCCCGTTGGGGTCGACCCCGCTCCGGAAGAAGTCCCGGACGACGCTGGCCCCGACGATCGACCGCGACTCCTGCCGCAGCGTGCCGTTCGCCTGCCCGACCCAGCGTTCCATCCGATTGGTGACGTCCTTCTCGACGCTCGCCGCGGGCATCCCCGAGTAGAACGTCAGCACCTGCACCGCCGGGCTGCGGAAGACAGGCAGGATGTCGATCGGGATCATGGATATCGACACCCCGCCGATCAGCACGAGCGTCAAGCAGAAGACCACGACCGCGTGCGGATTGCGCAGCGAGGCGCGGATCAAGCCGTTCATTCGGATGTCTCCCAGGACGGGCGAGATGGCGCGCGGCTGGGGCCGTCCCGGGGAGGGCGGCCGCGGCGTGAAAGCGTGGAGACGACGGGGTGGACCGGCTTGAGGCCGGCTCAGCAGCGCGGGCGGTCGGGGACGTGGACCGGCGCGAGGCCGGTGCGGGAGAGGAGGGCGAGGAGGTCGGAGCGATAGGCCGAGACGGCGATCGCCCCGCCTTCACGACGTCCGGCCGATACCTTTCTCCGGGTCGAACCCAGCGGTTCAGCGGGGTCGACGCGACGTTGCAGGACGAGGGCCGGTCGCCCGGCCCTGGGAGCCGGCCATACGCAGACCCGGATGATGAAGCGGGCCTCGGACCCGGCCGCGGAGTGGCTGGCGGCGATCGGGCAGGCGACGACGCGGAGCACCAGCAGCGTCATCAGGAGCCTGGGAATTCCTGCCGATGCCCGCATGAGGTCCTCTTGAGTTCGAGAGCCCCTTCCAGCCGCCGTGCATGCCCGGCCGAAACAGGAGAACTTGACGTCCGGGCCGAGGACGCGGGGACGTTGCAGAGGCTGCTCGTCCCTCCTTGAAGGAACCATGCCTCTTCAATTTGCGTGAATTTTCATTAATACAAAAACCAGCCTGGCGGTCAAGATCTGGCGGACCCATTTCTGGCACGTGGGCCCGCACCGGCGACTTCCGGGGGATTCCTCAGCCATCGCCCTGATCCACGAACTTGATCTCGTGACTGGCAAGACTGCGGACTTCCAGCGTATCGATCAATTGGACAACCCACACACGCGGGTCAACTGGCGGTAAACCAGCGGGGAGTGACCTTGGAAACCGGCACTTTGGGGTACGCCTAGGAAGCAGGCGACATCCGAGTGTCGGCACTTTGAGGTACGAATACCCGCCGTGCGCATGGCCGGGGATGGTTAATCCACTCCTACGAGCCCTCCGATCCCTTAATCCTTCCCCATTTCACGGTTAAAGCCCGTCCGTCACTTTGAGGTACAGCCCTTCGCCAGTGCTTCGGCGGTCGGCACTTTGGGGTACTGACTCGATTTTCACTGCCCTGAGAAGGCGGCACCTTGGGGTTCGCGCCCGGCACCTTGAGGTACGGGATCCGGCACCTTGAGGTACGGGATCCGGCACCTTGAGGTACGGGATCCGGCACCTTGAGGTACGGGATCCGGCACCTTGAGGTACGGGATCCGGCACCTTGAGGTACGGGATCGATGCTGAAATTCTTTCCAAGGTCCAATTACTAAATACTTTACCGTCACCGTATTTCCGCCTAGACTATTAGACTTTGCAGGACTCAAAAGAAAGACAACAACAAGGGACGGGTGGTGATGTTTTTTTGAAAGTATGTTTATGGATACCGATTCTCCGCCCTCCACCGACTCGATGCCGGTCAACACCATCCGGGTGGAGACCGCGCTCTCCCGTTACCCGGTCCACCGGCTGGCGAGGAAGGGCAGCATCAAGATCGAGGTCAACGAGTCCAACGAGCGGGGCGAGGCCACGCTCAAGTGGAAAGTCAGCTACAACAGCGAGTACGGCCAACCGGGGCCGCTGGCCTACAAGCTCGACACGTTGATCATCAACCGCCGCATCGAGGAAGCCCGGCGGCCGATCCCACGCATGCTCAAGCTCGGCAGCCTGAGCGACATCTGCCGCGAGCTAGGGCTGGCCGACAGCGGCAAGAATCGCAGCGACATCAAGCGATCGCTCTTTCAGAACGCCTTCGCGGGCATCACGTCGAGGACGGAATACCGCCGGAACGACGGTACAGAGCAGACGCTGGAAGCGGCCTTCACCCGCTACAGCGTCATCCTGACCGGCGAAAAGCTCCCCGGCGGCAAGAAGGCCGACGGCGTCTACATCGTCCTCAACGACGTGTTCATCCAGGTGATCAACGGGGCCATGGCACGACCCCTTGACTACGACTACCTGAAGAGCCTGCCCCCCGCCCCGCAGCGGTTCTACGAGCTGCTGAGTTTCCAGATGTACGCCGCCCTCAAATACGACCGGCCGCGGGCGAGGATCACCTACTCCGACTTCTGTGCCCACGCCCCCCAGACCCGGCACCTGGATTGGGAGCACGCCCGGAGCCAGATGAACAAGATTCTCAAGCCGCACAAGGAATCCGGCTACATCGCCAAGGTCGACTACCAGGATACGACCGACGGCGAAGGCCGCCCCGATTGGGTGATGCTCTTCATGCCCGGCCCGAAGGCCCGGGCGGAATACCGCGCCTTCACCAAACGCGGCGGTCCGAGCGTGCTGGAGATCGAGCCGCTGGAATTCTCGCCGCCGCTCAACGCCGCCGACCAGGCGGAGCGTGACCTGGTCGAGCGTGGCGTGACGGCGGCCGTCGCCGCGGAATTGGTCCGCGAGCACGCCGAGGAGAAAATTCGCGCGCAGATGGAGCGTATGGACTGGCTGACCGCCAAGCAGCCCGAAAAGATCGCCGAGCCCGCGGCTTATCTGGTGCAGGCGATCAAGAACGACTACGCACCGCCGAAGGGCTATATTTCGCTCGCCGAGCGGCAGCGGCGGCAGGAAGCCCGCCAGGCGAAAGAACGCGACGCCGCCGAAAAGCGTCGCCGGGAGTTGGAACTGGAGCAGCGGAAATCGACGCTGCTGAAACTGGCCGGGGCTCATATACAGCGGCTTGACCCGGCCCAGCTGCAGGAACTTGAAGCCGAAGCCTTGGCCCAGGCCGGCCTCGACATGCGGCTGAATCTCGAAAATCCGGCCATGGCCGGATTCCGCAAAACCCTGATGACCAGCCTGCTCAGGGAGTTTGTGGCGGCGAAGCTGGAACGCGATCAGGTGGATGCATAGGCTCCCCCGCCCCGTGAACGCCGCTACAGACGCGAAATCCGTTCATACGAATGATTTTATATATAAGACAAATGATCGTGCCATTAAGCGTTCGAGGCATTCGCTCCGCGGCCGCGTCTTCGAGATCTACGACTTGCATCGCCGCTTCATGGCCAACGGCTCGGCGCGTCTGGATCGGTCGAGGCTGATCACCGGCCTCGGCCTCGCCGCCTCCGCACCGACGTCAGCCAGGCCCTCCGCGACCTCGATCCCCGCCCCGTCCGTTTCAATCAACGTCATCTGTGGACCTCATATCGCGACTCCGTTGGGGTCGGTCAGGCCGTGTCCTCCAATTCGACCGACCCCCCGAACGCCTCACGCGTTGGTCGTGGTGTGTGGGCCGCGAGTCTGCGGCCCCACCCAGGCCGACCTCCTCACGCGGCCACGTCGGCGTCCCCGCGCCGCTCTCCCTCGAGGCTGCGGATCGCCTCACTCAGGGCCTGGACGGCCGAGTCGGTCTCGACGCCGGTTTTCTTCTCAAGGGTGATCTTGTATCCCCCGAACCTGAGGACGCGCACCTGCGGCGCGCGCCGCTTCGTCGCCTTGGCCGTCGTCTTCCGGCCCGACTTCGGCGTCCGGATCTGTCTCGCCAGGTCGTCGCGGGTCAGCCCCTGGTCGACCGCCGCGGCCGCCATGCGGACCTGCTCTCGGGGATCGTCCAGCTTGGCGATCTGGTAGGCGGCCGACGAGCCGAGCCCCCCCTGCTCCACCTGACGCTGAACCGACTCTGGCAGCTTGAGCAGCGACAGCGTCTTGACGACGTGGGATTTCGAGACGGCGAGCTCCTCGGCGAGACGCTCCATCGTCCAGCCTTCGCGGTCCATCAGGGCCCGGAACGCGTGCGATTGCTCCATCGCCGTGAGGTCCTCACGCAGGCAGTTCTCGACGACCTGGATCGCCAGCCGTTCGTCGTCGCCGAGCGGAGCCTCGCGGACGACGCACTGGAGCTTGGCCAGCCCCGCAATCCCGGCCGCCCTCCATCGCCGTTCCCCGAGGAGCACGACGTACCGGCCGCTCCCTTCGTCCCAGCGGACTTGGATCGGCTGCAGCTGGCCCTTGCGACGGAGCGATTCGGCGAGCCTCTCGAGGGCCTCGACATCGAACTCTTTCCGGGGTTGGTCGGGATCCGGGACGATCCGGTCGATCTCGATCTCCGAGACGTCTCGGGACCGGGTCACGCCGAGGAGTTTGGCGGGGGTCGCGCGAGGGCCGGCCGTCGGGGCCGTAGCCGAGCGGTCGAAGTCGCCGAGCGATTCCCGGATGTTCGAGAGGTTCGCCCTGAGCATCTCGTGCTTGCCGCTCATGCCGCCACTCCTTTCGCCGTAGGCTGGACGCCTTCGGTCCTCGACAGCAGTTCCTCGGCGATCGCCCTGATCGCCTTGGCCGCCGCGCCCTTGGGCTTGTACTGCGTGATCGTCTTCCGCTGGGCGATGGCCTCGGGGAACTCCGCCGCCTCGGGCATCCGGGCTGCAAATACGAGGTCGCCGTAAGCCTCGCGTACGTTGGCCTCATAGACCTGATGGAGCGCCCGGCGAGACTGGACCATCGTCAGCAGGTAGCCGAGCAACGTCACCGGGTACCCCTCCGATCGGACGAGGTCCAACGAGTCCAGCACGTCGGCGATGCCTTGGGCCCCGTAGTCTTCGGGCTGCACCGGGACGACGAGATGGTTCGACGCGGCCAGCGCGGCGAAGCTGCAGCCGTAGAGGTTGGGCGGGCAGTCGATCAGGGCGAGGTCGTAATCGCCCGCGACCTCGACGAGGAATTCACGAAGCGTCTCCCGGGATTCGCGGCTGGCGGTCGTCGGGTCGGCGACGTTGTACACGGACGCGGCGCGGGATCCGGGGACCAGGTGGAGGCCCGCCAGGCCGGTCTCGTGGATCACCTGCCCCGGGTGCGGGAGGTCGCCGGCCAGGATTGGCGCGATCGTCGACGACGGGTCCAAGGTCCGCGTCGCGGACGGCCCCCACCACCCTTGCGTCAGGCTGGCTTGCGGGTCGGCGTCGACGATGAGCACGCGTTTACCGAGAACGCTCGCGAGGGTGCCTGAAAGATGATGCGTGCAACTCGTCTTCCCGACTCCCCCCTTCTGGTTCAAGAGCGTCACCACGAGCATGTTGCGCCTCCTAGGCGGGGCGAGGTTCCCGGGGAAGTCAGACGTGCGACGCCCTCGAAGGCCCGGCCTACCCGGGAAGCGGGATTCCCGGGGAACCCGCGACGTCGTCAGCCCCGTTCATCGGCCATCTGGGGGGGCGGAGTTGACCCCGTCTCGCGATCGGCCATCAATGGGCCGGAGAGGGGCCGCACGCGGCAAATCCCCCAGGAATCCCTTCGGCGCGGATGGGACGCCGCGTGTTTGATTCTCGGGGAACCCTGGGGGGCGTCGACCTTGGATTCCGCTTGGCCGTGGCACCGCTTGATGGAAGGTCTTCCGCGATGGGTTCCCCGGGAATCCACCAATCTCGCAGGCCGTCCGAGCGGCTCATTTCCCAGGAACTCATCGCGCGGTCTCGGGCTCCGGGTGACGATCGACGGGCTGCGGCTTCTGGGAAGGCACGTCGTCAGTCACGTGCGTGATCGGCCGTCGATTCGGATCGCGAGGACGTGCGCGAGTGGGCCGATGAACTCGACGCTGTGGGCGTGCGTCCGGACCGCCGCTTCACCCGACGAACCTTCGGATACCTCCGCGGCCAGCTCTCGGGGGTCGAGCGCAAGAACGGCTGGCAGCTCGCCGATCCAGCACCTCATCGGGCCCGGGCCGACTGGGACGCCGATCGGATCCGCTACGACCTGGTCGCCTACGCCCGCGAACGCCTGGCCGTCGCCGAGGACGTCCTGATCGTCGACGACTCCGGGCTCCTCGAGGAGGGGGACGAGTCGGCCGACATTCGGCGGCGGTACAGCGGCACCGTCGGCCTGATCGAGAACCGAAAGGTCGGCGTCTTCCCGCGTTCGCGGGCCTCAAGGGCATGTGCTGCTGGATCGGGAGTTGTACCTGCCCAGGCGCTGAGCCGACGGCCCCGACCGCCGCGTCGCGGAACGCGTTCCGGAGGACGTCGCGTTCGCCACCCAACCGCAGTTGGCCGAGCGGATGCTTGAACGGGCCTGGAAGTCCGGCGTGAAGGACCTCCGAGAGGGGAGGGGTGTCGCGTCACTTCGCGGCGAGCTGCATCCGCCGGGTCCAGAGGTCGGGGAACTCCTGGACGTCGTCCAGGTAGCGGGCGGCGATCGTGGGGACGGCCCGCTTCCCCTGCTCCCACTTCTGGAGCGTCGGGACCGACACGCCGAGGAACTTCGCGAGCACGGCCTGGCTGGCGCCGAGCCTGGCCCGCACCGCCCTCACTTCTTCCGGGCCATACGCTCGCGGGTCCAGGTCGAGCTTGACCGTGCGGATCGTCAGCCGCTTCTCCAGTGGCTCGCCCGATTCCAGGGCCTCGACCACCGATTCCAGCCCGGCGATCAGCCGATCGCCCAGGGAAAGCCCTGTCTTCATCGCGGGAGCCTTATTCTTCTTCATGGCTTCTGAGCCTCCTTCTCCAAGCCCGCCTTGACCGTGGCGACGAGCTTCGCGACGGCGTTCCGCTCGGCCTTGGTCAGATTCTCGCGCTCGGACTTCGACAGGGTCACGACGAGGACGACGACGGCATGCTCGACGACGGGGAGGTAGAAGACCCGGAACCCGCCGCTCTTTCCCCGGCCGGAGCCGGGGGCCGAGAACCGGATCTTGCGGACGCCGTTCGTCCCGGCGACCACGGCCCAGGCCGTCGGGCGGGACGCGAGGGTCAGTTGCAGAACGTGCAGGTCGGCCTCGGTCAGGCCCAGCCCCGTCCACTCGGCGAAGAAACCGGCGACCTCGATGAACCGCGGCAGGCCGTCGACCGGGACGTCGTTCGCGGCCAGCTCCCTCCGATGTTCGTCACTGTACATCGCCTCCTCCCCGCCCCTCGTTCCAGCCTGAACTATAACCCGATGGGTGATATATCGCCAGTGACGATCTACCAGGATTGATCGCCCGTCGGGTCACGAAACAGCATGGCACCGGCGGTCTCGCGAGGCAGAGGCCGGAAGCCGCTACCTTAGGCGTGGCACCGCCTGGCGGAAGATAAGCCGCGATGAATTTCCCAGGGAATCCACCAGCCTCGCTGAGCCGTCCGGGCGACGCATTTCTCAGACTCCCATTGAACCGTCTTAGGATTCGGATGACCTTCGGCGATTTGGAGCTGGGACGCGGGTCCCCGGCCGTGTAGGGGGCCAGCTGCCTTCCATCGGGCTTTCGCCCTGAACGAAGGGCCGGGCTCCGTCGTCCTTGCAGACGGGGGCGTGGTACGACCAGCCGGAAGGCCAAGGACTCGAGCCGCGGGCGCACGCTGGAATAGCGGGTCCCGAGATCGCTGAGCCGCCCGCGCCCGGCCCCTCGCCACGATCCGTAAAGCGTTTCCAATATGTATGATGCGTCGATATGTCGCATCGTTTGAATTCGCCATGGTCGTGTCCACCACCATGGCGAGAACAAACGACGTCGGGATTGCGGATCGACGTGGCCGACGGCTAAGGAAAAGCCGCGGGGCGCCGGGGCCGAAGCCCCGGCGCCCCGCGGCGTGTCGGGCCGGCGAGGGCCCCGGGGTCAGGCCGGCGAGGGCCGAGGGCCGTCGTCGGCGGGCTTCGGGGCGCGCCGGTTCAGCAGCCTGCGACGCGTGCGGCCGTCCGGCACGACCCGGCCCACGAGGCCGCAGGCGTGTTGGATCGCCTTGACCGCCGTGGTGCGGTCGCAGCCCAGCCGGGCCGCGATGTCGCCATACGGCAGCCCCAGGTCGCAGAGCCTGAGGGCGTCGTCGGCCATCCGAATGAACGGGGCCGGCTCGAGGGTCGGCTCCGCCAGCGTCGCCCGGCGGGAGCGGCCGTCCGGCTCCGGCAGGCCGCGGCTGCCGTACCAATGGCCCAGGGCCTTGTACGTCATGTTCCGGGTGATCCCGAGCTCGGCGGCGATCGCCTTGTACAGCAGGCCCCGGTCGTACGCCTCCTTGACGGCGTCGGCGTAAAGCTCGTAGGGCGGCGGCTCGCGGAAGTCGATCGCGACCTCCTCCCCCGCCGCGTCCGCGCCCGGGGCCGGGACGCCCGGCAGGCGGAGGCGGAACGTCCCCCGGAGCCAGCCCCGCTTGGGCTCGCGGCCGCCCATCTGGACCAGGTCGACGCGGCCCCCGGTGAGCATGTCGACGACCTCCCGGACCTCGCGGTCCTCGAAGGCGTCGCCCCCCTTCGCAGCCTCCTCGAGGATCACGCCCAGCCGC